>JBEIPT010000005.1:0-29879 GCA_040376895.1 Lysobacteraceae bacterium
CGACAAACTTTGGGGCATGCTCGCCCACCTGTCAGCGCTTTTGCTCGGATTCGTTGGTCCGCTGGTGATCTGGCTGGTGAAGAAGAACGAATCGCAGTTCGTCGATGATCAGGGCAAGGAAGCACTGAACTTCCAGATCACGGTGTTCATCGCCATGATGATCTGCGCCGTGCTGTCGATCATCCTGATCGGCCTGTTGTTGATGCCGATCGTCGGCATCGCTGCACTGGTCTTCTCGATCATCGGCGGCATCAAGGCCAACGGCGGCGAAGCCTACCGTTATCCGTTCGCGATTCGTCTGATCAAGTAATTCCAGACCGTTTGGTCGAAACAACAAGGGCTCCCTCGGGAGCCCTTGTCCATTTCAGAAGGGTCAACTCTGGCGCAACGGCCGTGTCGCGAGCACCGTGATCTCTTCCCGGTCGTGATAAAGCTGCTTGGATCGGACGAGAAGATCGCCGCCGGCGCGCTCGCGCAAGGTTTCAATACAGGCCAGCACTTCGGCGTAACGCTTCTTCATGGGCAATTTCAGGTTGAAGATCGACCTTTGGCACTGTCCGGCCCCGAGCCAATCCCCCACCAGCGCGGCGACGCGGATCGGCTGTTCGACCATGTCGCAGACCAGCCAATCGGCCGGCTTTTTTGGCCTGAACGCAAAACCGTCGGCACGAATGTGTTCGACAAGTCCTGAATCCATCAGCGACGGCGCCATCTGCCCGTTGTCCACGGCGACCACACGCATCGAACGACGAACGAACTGGTAGGTCCAGCCCCCAGGGCAAGCACCCAGATCCACCGCCGACATGCCCGGCTGAAGCCAGCGCTCACGTTCGGCGTCGGTCAGCAGCACCTGAAACGCTTCTTCCAGTTTCAGCGTCGAACGGCTCGGAGCTTCCGACGGGAAACGCAAGCGGACGATGCCACCACGCGCCTGGTTCTTGATCAGGTCGACCTTGTCGAAGCCAAGCAAGGCATGGTCGGTGCTGACGAAGAACACGATCAAACCGTACTTGGCGTGTTTGTCGATGATCTTGCGCTGGCGCAACAGGCCGAGCATGGCCGACTCGAAACCACGGCACAACGCCCGCAATGACTCACCGGCCTGGCTATCGGCACATTCCACACGCAGGTCACCCAGCTTCAGGCCTGTCGCTTCCAGCCATTCCAGCATCGGCGCAGCCCGATCCTTCGGATCGAGGTTTTTCATCTCCTGCACGATCGGCCACAGCAGACGGGTAAAGGTGAGCTGATCGGAATCCAGTTGCCCGGCGGTGTCCGGCCCCTGCCAGGTCAAACGTACGAAGCCACTGTCCCGTTCGGTCCGCGCATAGCCGGATCCCTCGCGCTCAGTCAACGCCTGTTCGAGCTCCTGAACACATTCAGGCTCAAAACCGGCTCGGCACAAGGCCAGTAATTCGGGCATGTCGCATACTCGCAGCAAAAGCACATCATAGCGCCGCCATTGCCGCGATCCATGCGTGAAGGCATCATTCATGCGCCCGCCGGATGCGCTTGCGGGCTTTCAGCCGGAGGCCGCATGAACCTTGAGGTCCGATATCAGGGCAGTCGCAACATGGTCGTCAACTGCGTGGCCTACACCATGGACGGGCGACGATTGCCGGACATCACGATCGAAGAGATCAGTGATGTGCTCAAACGTGACGACACCTTCGTGTGGGTCGGACTTCATGAACCGGATGAAGAACTGCTGCTGAAACTGCAGGAAGAGTTCGAACTTCACGACCTGGCGATCGAGGACGCGCACCATGCCCATCAACGCCCGAAGATCGAGGTCTACGGCGATTCGCTGTTCGTCGCCTTGCATACCGCACAGTTCGTCGCTGGCAAGATCGAGTTCGGCGAGACCCACATCTTCGTCGGCCAACGTTACCTGGTGACCGTGCGCCATGGCGCGTCCCTGTCCTACGCACCCGCACGCGGCCGATGCGAAAAGGAACCCGATCTGCTGAGTTACGGCCCGAGTTATGGCCTCTATGCGGTCATGGACTTCATCGTCGACAACTTCATGCCGATCGTGCGCGAGTTCGAAACCGAGCTGGCCGAACTGGAACAGGACATCTTCGACGGCAGTTACAAACGCGAGACGATCGAGCGGCTGTACGACCTGAAGAAGCAGCTGGTCACCTTGCGTTTGGCCGTGTCGCCCATCCAGGACATCACGAACCAGCTGGTGCGATTCCATCCCACGCTGATCAAGGATGATGTCCGCCCCTACTTCCGCGATGTCTTCGACCACAGCATGCGCGTCAAGGAAGCCAGCGACACCATGAGCGAAATGTTGACCGCAGCAATGAGCGTCAACCTGGCGATGGTCACGGTCGGGCAAGGTGAAGTGGTCAAACGTTTGGCTGGCTGGGCCGGCCTGCTCGGTATCCCGACACTGATGGCCAGTTGGTACGGCATGAACTTCAAGCACATGCCGGAACTGCCTGGCGAATACAGCTACTACGCGTTCTTCGGTTTGACCTTGTGTGTCGTCGGCGTGACGTTTGCCATCCTGCGCAAGGCCAAATGGCTGTGAGCGCTCTGCCCGAAACCAAGGTCAACGGCGAGCGCGCCACACCCGCCGCCGTGTTCGCGCTGGTCCTGATGGGACTGGTGTTGATTGGCCTGCTGGCCAGCGGCCGTACACCGATGCCGAAACCGGCAGATGCACCGATCGGCGAGTTTTCTGCCGGGCGAACTCAAGCCGTGCTCACGCGCTTGCTGGGCGACCAGCAGCCACACCCGCTCGGCAGCGCAGCGAACGAACGATTGCGGCATCGTATCGTGGCAGAGCTCAATACCCTGGGAATTCCAGCGGAAATCCGCAGCCGGTTTGTCTGCGCGCCTTATGGCGTCTGCGGCATGCCGTACAACATCCATGCGCGCATACCCGGCAAGCGGTCCGATCGACTGGTCGTATTGGCCTCGCATTACGACTCGGTGTTCGCCGGCCCCGGCGCGGGTGACGCCGCCGCTTCGGTCGCAGCGATCATCGAGATCGGACGGGCACTCAAGAATGGTCCTGCCCTCGAACACGATGTGCTGTTGCTGATCGATGACGGCGAAGAAGCCGGACTCCTCGGTGCCCGCGCGTTCATGCAGGAGCCTGAAGCGAAACAGGTGCGTGCGTTCATCAACATGGAAGCACGCGGCACCGACGGTCTGAGCCGGCTGTTCGAGACCTCCGATGGCAATGCCACGTTCGCCGGCCTGATGTCGCGCCACCTGCCGCATCCATCAACCTCGTCCCTGTATTTCGAGATCTACAAACTGCTGCCCAACGACACGGATTTGAGCGTGTTCCGCGCCGAAGGCGGCTTTGGGGTCGGCATGGCGTTCATCGGCGGAGCCCAGCGCTACCACACACCCGTTGATGATCTGGCACACCTCAGCCTCGGCACCGTGCAGGACCAGGGCGAGAGCGCCCTGGCCCTGGCGCGCGCGTTCGTGAGCTTTGACGGCCCCTTGTCTGCCGACTCCGATGCCGTGTATTTCGACGTCCTCGGCCAATTCATGCTGTTCTGGCCGGCCGCGTTCAGTTGGCCCCTGATTCTGTTGGCGGCGGCACTCATCGGCATCTGGCGGTGGCGTCTCGATACGGCACGTCCAGCATTCGCCGCGACACTGGGCGCCGCCGCGTGGCAATTGGCCGCTGCACTGGTGCTGGTTTTGGCCGCCTGGGTCGTTCTGGCGCTGTTCAAGTCGGCGGGGTGGATGCCGGCGCGCTGGCAGGCCAACCTGGACTGGACCAGTTGGCAATTTGCCTTGCTCGGCGTGTTCGGACTGGCATTGATCGGCCAGACACCGCGCCTGCGCGAAATGCCGCCAGTCACCACGTTGAGCGGCCTGCTGCTTTTCCTGTTGGCAGGCAGTGTGTTGCTGCAGGAATTGCTCCCGGGTGCGGTCTACATGTTTCTGTTGCCGCTCTTGTGCACCGGCACACTGCTGGCCTTGTGGCCCCGTGGCGAACGTTGGGTTGCGGGCGTGATGGCAGCAGCTCTGCTGATCACGTTCGGTCCGTTGATGGTGTCCTTGTACGAGTCGCTCGGCAGTGGCTTGCTGTTTGTCGTCACGCCGCTCGCGGCCCTGGTGGTGCTGCCTTGGCTGGCTGCCGGAACGTTGACCCGATGGGCCGGCCCGAAGGCGCTGATGATGTTGGTCGCGCTGGTGTTGGTGAAGATCACGATCGACCTCAATCGGGCGCCGTTTGATGCGCATTCGCCGATGCCGGTCTCGATCAGTGTGGTGCAGGGTATGGACCGTCCCGTGTTGACGTTCGAGAGTCCCCTGGACAACGACAGCCACCACTTGCACGGTGCCATCATCGGCCCCCATGTTCTGGAGCAGCCGTTCCCGTGGAACGAACGACGCGTCCCGAGCCGTTTGCCTGAAGCTGCATCCAGCGTGATTGGCCCCGTCCCAACGCTGAGCGTCATCGAGCGGCGCGAGGAAGGCGGACAAGTCATTTGGCGTCTGTCCTTGCAGTCGCGTCGGGAAGCCGCGCTGGTCGGCTTCGTCCACCCGGCAACGCTGCCGCGAAGTGCGGTCCGGATCAACGGTGTCGCGACCAGTCCGGGCGCCAAATACAATCGCGATGCCAATCAGAAATTCTTGTCTTGGGCGGTCTACGCACCAGAAGCCGAGATTGAACTGACACTCCCTGCAGGCAGCAGTCCGGAAGGATTCGTCTTTGATCGTTCAGCCGGATTGCCCGACTGGGCTACGGCAGACGCCAAACATCGGTCTGAAGCACAAGCGGTTCCGATTGCCGCCGGCGACGCCACATGGGTCTGGGCACCCATCGACGCAGCCCAATTGACCGAACTTGCCCCAATCGCGCCCACCGCTCCGGGCAGCTGATCATGCAACGACCGGCCAGCTCTATCGGCCGCGCAGTGAGCGCCGTGCCGGACGCGGTGAATGCCGGATTGTTCCTTGCTGCCTGGGTAGCCCCAACGCTGATCGGCCCGCACTGGATCAAGACCATGATGCTGGTGATGCTGTTCGAGTTCATCTGCATCCACTCCAGCGCATTCATGATGGGCATCGGCGAACGGAAATCGCTGGGGCGCGTTCAGCGCAGCCTCGCGATGATGGGCCTCGGCATCGTCTATCTGGGCCTCGCCGGGGCGTTCTCGTTGATCTTCGAAGCCTGGTGGCCGGTCTTCGCATTTCTGTGGCTGTTGCTCGGCAAGATCATTGCCTTGTGGTCCCATCGTGGCGAAACCCAACCGTATGGACAGTTCATCTGGGCGATGTCGACCGGCCTGTTCATCGCGGCGGTTGTGCTGGGCGCCGTGATTCCGATGCCGGCGTTGATGATCACCGACGAGGTGCGTGCTCAGGCGGCGATTCCGGGCAGTGGTCTGTGGGTGGACAACCCGCAACAAATGCTGGCCAGTGGCGTGGCCTACTTTGCTGCCCTGGTTTGGGTCAAGCTGCGGTACTGAGCCCTCCCCGGCCCTTGCCAGCGCCACGGGAATCGATGATGCTCGACCCACTATCTGGACTGTGCGGAGTGCGAATATGGCAGGCAAAAAGTGGGCGGCATTCACGCTGGGCGACAAGGCTTTCGACTACAGCGGCGACAAGCTGGAAAAAGCCTGGGCCAAGTTGCACGTTGGCGATCAGGAGCCCTTTCCCGATGAAGCGCGTATCGCCAAGCTGCTGAAGGCGAACAGCAAACTCGGCAAGGCTGCCGATGCCGGCAAGATCGCAGCAAGCCTGCAGGAGGCGTGGCGTGCCTATCATCGCGGTGATTTCCAGGAGGCCTTCGAGGCCGGGGAAGAACTCGGTCCGCTGGGAGCCAGCGTGGCATGCAAGGCCATGGGCATTCATGCGGCACATCTGGTGAAGGACGACAAGGACCGGCTGAAACGATTCGAGACCGCAGTGGGCCTCGCCGAAGCAGCCATTGAAGCGCTGCCGAAGGAAGCCAACTCACACTACTTCCATGCGTTTGCACTGGGTCGCTATAGCCAGCAGATTTCCATTGCCAAGGCGCTGACGCAGGGCCTTGCCGGGAAGGTGAAGGTGTCATTGGAGGCCACGCTGGCCCTCCAGCCGAAACACGCCGATGCTCACACCGCCATGGCGCTGTACCACGCCGAGATCGTCAACAAGGTCGGCGGCATGTTGGCGTCGCTCACCTATGGCGCCAAACCGGCGATTGCGGAAGAGCACTTGAAGCAGGCGGTAAAACTTGCCCCTGACGTCCCGATCGTGCACATCGAACACGGTAATGCGCTGTTGCTGCTATATGGCGACAAGAAGGAAAAAGACGCGATGGCCGCCTATGAAAAGGCGATCAAGCTCAAGCCTCGCGAAGCGATGGATGCGTTGGATATTGCTGCTGCGAAGGCGGAGTTGGCGTAGTTTTCGATGATGATTGGGCACTGAACGATCGCACGATTCCGGGACAATTCAGGATGAGCGGCAACGCCCCGGCTATCCTTGGGGGTTTGACGCTCGCCGCTGCGAGCTTCCAAGTCTGCTTTACATGCTCAATGCGCACTCCCGCTTTGAGCGAGCCCGCCTTCCCAATCTCCCGCTGATCAGTCCTTTACCGATGCGCATTGTCTTGTTGTTCTGCCTGTTCGCGATGTCCTTGTCCACCTATGCGTCCCGGGTGCTGATCCCCAGGCCTGAAGGCAGTGAGGAATTTGGCATCACTGCGGACGTGCTCCCGAATGGCAACCTGATAGTTGTTGACCCGGGCTTTGATGGCGCGGGACCGCTCGTCAACATCGGCGCGATCTACGTTTACCGGCCAGATGGGACACTGCTCAGCCGTTTGACTGGATCAAGCGCCGGCGATCGAGTTGGTTCGACGATCATCCGACTCCAAGGCAACAGCTTCCTCGTGCTGAGCCCTTTTTGGGGTTCGCAGGGCAATTATGGTGCCGGAATCGGTGCGGTGACGCTGATTGACGGGGACGTCGGTCTGAATGGGACAGTGTCGTGGGCCAATTCGCTGACCGGAAACCAGGCGGGTGACGAGATAGGCAGCGGCGGGTCCGTAAAGCTCCCGAATGGCAACATCCTCCTGAAAAGTCCGACCTGGAGATCAGGCGCGGCTGAAGCCGGTGCCGTCACGTTCTTGTCTGCGGACATGACCGCCCTCGTTGGCCGGGTATCGGCGGAAAACTCATTGGTAGGATCCCAAAACGGGGATCTCTACGATTCGCGGATCACCGTGCTTTTGGATGGTGACTTCGTTGTGACATCGAGCACATGGGATTCAGGCGCAACACATGACGTCGGTGCTGTGACATGGGGTTCTGGCACTCATGGAATTCGCGGCGAAGTCGGGCCGACCCTTTCACTGGTCGGCAGTTCAACCGGAGACTTCGGCAACACGACCATCACTTCACTGTTTGATGGCGACTATCTGGTGCGATCCAGGAATTGGACACATGGCACGCTCGAGCGCGTGGGCGCTGTGACCGTTGCTTCCGGAGATGGCAGTACGGTTGGGGTCGTCAATACCAACAACTCCCTGATTGGCGCAGTACAGTCTGGACAACTCGGGTCCCAGCTTGCTTTTTCGGTCAACGGCTTTTTTGTGGTCTTGGGCGCAATAGAACAAACCGCCGGCCAAGACCCCATTCAAGCTGCAGCTTTTTTCGGCCCTGGACGAACGCCCAAAGGCGTCCTCTCATCGGCGAACGCGCTGGTATTGGGACAAGGGAACGTTGTATCGAACCTCTCCATTCAAGTCAGCTCGTCTGGATCAGCCGCCTTGATGATGCCAGCCAATGGTGGTGCCTTGCTGGTCATGCCCGATCCATCCCAATGGCATGGAACCATCCCACAGCATCTCCTGCTCAGCGGTGCCAATCATGGCGATTTCTCTGCGGCGCGAATGCGCCTGATGGACGGAAATCGTCTTTGGATCTCGACGCCTTTCTGGGATCGGGGTGCCATCATTGATGCAGGTGCATTCGCCATTCTGGACCTTGGATTGCCGCCGCCCCCCGAATTCTCCGTTGCCAACTCAATACTCGGCAGCACGAGCGGTGACAGCGTTGGTTCGGGCGGCGTTTGGGAACACGCCGGGTCGTTGTATGTCGCTTCCCCACTGTGGGACCGCGGACTTGCCGAGAACGCGGGTGCACTCACGCCCCTGCCGAATTCGCTCCCCGTGGTGGGACCGGTATCAGAAATGAATTCGCTTGTTGGTACGTCGGCGAACGATGCCGTCGGTACGAACCCGCCGATCAACCTGGGCGATGGCAGAATTGCGCTGGGTACTCGGACATGGACAAATGGAGGCGCAGCAAGAGCGGGTGCCGTGACCATCATTGATCCGGACCAAGCTTTGATTGGTCCGATCACCGCCAGCAATTCACTCGTAGGCAGCAGCGTTGATGATCAGATCAGTACTGTCCGCAGTTTGGGAAATGGCGATCTGGTGGTCATCAGCCCGGACTGGGACCGGGGATCCGTCACCAATGCGGGAGCGGTGACGCTGATACGAGGACCGACCGGATTGACCGGCCACATCAACGAATCGAATTCTTATGTCGGCTCCCACATCGGTGATGGCCTGGGACTTTTTGTCCATCCACTGGTGACCGGTGATTTTCTGATTGCAGCACCCCGCCGGACCATCAGCGGACAGACTTCTGCTGGCTCCGTCACGCATGGGTCACTTCAGAACGGAATTGTCGGCGAATTTGACCCACTACGTTCCCTGTGGGGCTCACAAGCGAACGATCAAGTTGGCAGCCAGATTTTCTCACTCGCTTCCGGAAATGCCTTGGTCGGAAGTTCCAATTGGGCCAACGGTTCAGTGACTCGTGCGGGAGCCATCACCTTCTATCCTGCATCGGGTTCCGTGTCGGGTCCGGTCGGCGTGCACAACTCCATCGTAGGGAATTCACAGAACGACTGGCTAAGCACCGAAAACATCACACGTCTCTCAGGAGATCGTTTTGTCGCTCGATTCGACTTTTGGGACAATGGCACTGCGGCAAATGTTGGCGCTTTGTTGCTAGGCCTCTCTGATCCGAATGCCACCGGCCCCCTAAGCGAAGAAATCGCCGAATTGGGTTCCGCCACATCAGGTGTTTCGCAGTGGGTTTATGATTCGTTTCGGAACCAACTGGTCGTGGCTCGCGGCAGCGACGGCATCGTCTTGTTTCGTCCGGGACTGGCAACAGTCTCCGCGATCCAGCAACCCAACGAGGATTTCACTTTGCTGGGCGCGCCGATCCAAGTGATCACCACGGTTTCATCAACAGCCGCCTTGCCGTCCGGAGAGGGGCAAGTTCGCGTGCAGGATAGCTCGGGTGCGGTGTGCACCGACACAGAGGGCGAACCGCAACCAGGAGGTTCATTGCGGTTCGAATGCGGCCTTACACCGATCCGCGCCGGACAGATCGACATTACCTCGGAATTCGTCGCATCAGACAGATTTTCCTATAGTCGCGCTCCGTCCGTGCAACGTGAAGTCCGCGAGTTTTCGATGTTCGCGGATGGATTCGAAGCGCCCTAGCCCCTTTGTTTTCTGGGATCCAGATGCATGCGAAGGGCCTGGCCGTCGCAGTTTCGTGTAGTCGTTGGCAGCCACTCGATCAACAACCCTAGCTGTGGCTTTGGGATTCAAGCGCAAGGCATTAAGCCTTATTCAGTGTGCGGATTAGCCAACCAACGCCACGGAATCCGGCGGCGGCGCCGAGAAGTATTCGCTGATTTCGCGCGGCCGATCGATCGCGTATCCCTGCGCGAAGTCGACGCCCAGTGCACCCAGCTTCGCGCGCAGTGCAGTGGTTTCGACACACTCGGCAACCGTCAGTGTGTTGGTGACTTTGCCGATGTCGACGATCGATCGCACGATCGACAGCGCCAGCGGCGAATGGCCCAGATCACGCACGAAACTGCCGTCGATCTTGAAATAATCGACACGCAGGGATGCCAAGTAGGCGAACGAGCAAAAGCCGGTACCAAAATCGTCCAGTGCAAAGCGCGCGCCGAGTTCCCGCATGCGGTCGATCATGCGCGCAGCCTTCGCCAGATCACGCACGGCACTCGTCTCAGTGATTTCGAAACACAGACATTCGGCCTTCAGCACCGAATCGGCGAGTCGCCGTCGGACAAAGTCGGGGAATCCCTCGTCAATCAACGTCGCGGCCGACAGGTTGACACTGACGTGCTGGACTTCGGCCAGCACTGACGGGCTGGCTTCGAACCAACGCAAGGTTCGGTCGAGCACGTAACGATCGAGCCGCGGCCCGAGGTTGAATCGTTCCGCCGCCGGCACGAATTGACTCGGCATCAGCAGACCACTTTCGCCTTCCTCGCGCATGCGAAGGAGGACTTCGAAGCGGCGCAGTCCGTGATCCGCTTTCAGCGGCACGATACTTTGGCAATGCAGTTGGAAACGGTCTTCGTCGATGGCCGAGGCGAGCCGCACGGCCCAGCGCATGGCGTTGCGTTTTTCGATCACGCCTTCGTCGGTCGCTTCCGACCAGTGCAGACGATTGCCGCCCTGGTCTTTCGCCGATTGGCACGCCGCATCACCGCGCGCGAGCACTTCGCCGAAATCCGATCCATCGGCCTCGAACGGCGCCGCGCCGATACTCGCCGTCGTGGTCATCACCTGGTCCTGCCAAGGAAGACGCAGTGCGGCAACCGCCTCGACAAGAGCTTCGGCAAGCTCCGGAACCTGACCGTCGTCTTCAACGATCAAGGCGAATTCGTCCCCACCGATGCGCGCCAGAAATTGACCCGGTTTGAGGCGCGACTGAAGGACCCCGGCCGCACCCAACACGACCGCATCGCCCGCAGCATGACTTAGGGAATCGTTGATCACCTTGAACTGATCAAGATCGACATACAACAAAACCGCTCGTCCAGCCGGCCCCGAGAGGCGTGTCTTGAGCCTGCTCTCGAAGTCGAGCCGGTTTGGCAGCCGAGTCATCGGATCGTGGCGCGAACGTTTGACTTGCCGGTGCGAGGCCACGCGCAACTGGTAGTTCGCTGCCGTGAGGATTTGCGGCATCAATGCGGCGATCACCAGAAAACACGTCAATGCCGCTGTTTCGGCAAGGCTCTTGGGAGCCTGGAAGCCACCGAGTCCAAGCGCGGCGATCGTGGCCAGGCCAATCGAGAACACGGCATTTGCAGTCAAGGCCAACGCCGGATGGAATCGAAGGGACGCCCAAACGACCAAAGCGAGGGGCAGACAGGCCACCGCCAATGCGAAATGACTCTGCAGACTGCCCGAAAGCCAGAACACCGCGAGGCTGCCTGTCATGGCGGCAGCCCAAAGCCAATATTCCGACCGCCGCGGTTCGATCCCGATATCCAAATCCAGTTTCGGAAACTCCTTGAGCCGCAGCAAGGTCATCAACGCTGGAGCTACGGCCACCAATCCGACCAGGTCGGCCATGGCCCAGGCTGCGGCCCGTGGGCCAAACTGCGCCAAGGGAATCATGCCGCTGAACCACATGCCAAAAGCGCCGATCAAGGCGCTTGTCAGCACCAGCACAAAACTGGCGCCGAGCATGTTGAACCCGGTGGTGATCCGGAAATCCATATGCCCTGCACCCGAGCGACGGATCATCCAGACGGCGAGGACCGTGGGCAGGACATTAGCTGCCATCGAGAACGGCACAAATGTCCACGGGGTGGGCAGGTTCCATAAATGCAAGGGCACCAAAGGCAGCGCAATGATCGGCCAGTACCGGTTGCCGTGCACCATCAGCGCCGAGAAGCCGATTCCGGCGGCGGGCCAGATCAGGCTCACAGCGTCGGGCCCCTGGGGCGCAAACCAGACCGCAACAAGCGCGGCCAGGTAGTAGGCCAACGTCCAGGCCATCAGGCGGGTCAGCGGCGTCCAAAGTACAGGCATGGCTCGACTGTACGACGAGCGCAGTCAAGTTTGCGAGTGGACCGGGCAAATTTTCGGCAACGGGCTGCTGACCGTACTTTTGTGCGATTGACACGGACCCCGGCAGTCCCGACGATTGCAGGCGATGCCCTGTGCGGCATCGCCAGCCTGGACCGAGGGGTACCATGAAGCCAATGTCCGTGAGCACCGGTTCCTTGGCCAGTCTTCTGGCCTGTTTCCTTGTGCCGGCCTTGTTGGCAGGCTGCTCGCAGCCCGAGCCGCCAAAGGCACAGCCCGCACCGGTGGCCGAGGAAGAACCGATCCTGTCGGTCTACAACTGGGCAGACTACATCGCTCCCGAAGCATTACATTCCTTCGAGCGTGAAACCGGCATCAAGGTGGTCTATGACACGTTTGATGGCAACGAAACGCTGGCTGCCCGGCTCGACGAACACCACTACGATCTTGTTTTCCCCTCCGCTCGGCCATGGGCCGCACGATTTGTCGCCGACCAGCGGCTGCTCAAGCTGGACAAGGGCCAGCTGGAAGGACTCGGTCAGATCGATGCGCAGCTGATCCATGGGCTTGCCGAGGTTGATCCGGGCAATCGGTATCTGGTGCCCTACCTCTGGGGTACCACCGGCCTGGCGATCGATACCGCGAAGGTTCGCGGGATCCTGGGCGACCAGACCGAACTCGACAGTTGGAATCTGTTGTTCGATCCGGCACAGGTTGAAAAACTCTCGGCATGCGGCGTGGTGGTCGTCGAAGACATGACTGACGTGATGAGCTCGGCTCTGATTGCGGCCCATCGCTCTACCCTTGCAGTGACGGATGCCGATCTGGCTGAAGCCGAACGGATGCTCATGGCGATCCGGCCGTTCGTGCGGATCGTCAATGCCGACGAATTCGACGATGAACTCGCCGATGGCCGTGCTTGTCTGGTGCTTGGTTATTCCGGCGACCTGGCACGCGCCCGCACCGTGGCGGCAGAGTCCGGGCGCATCGTCGAATACGTCATTCCGCGGGATGGTGCTGTACGTTGGGTCGATGTGATGGCCATCCCGGCCAACGCACCACATCCGCGGAATGCCCATCGCCTGATCAACCACCTGCTGAAACCGGAAGTCATTGCCAAGATCAGCAACGAACTGCGTTACGCCAATGCCAATGTGGAGGCGACCGCCCTGCTCGATGAATCCTTGCGCGCCGACCACTCGGTGTTTCCGGACACCACCATTGCGGCACGACTGGTCGACGCTCCGATTCTGCCGGACGATCGGCGTGCACAGTGGCGTGCCATTTGGGCGAGATTTGTTGCCGAGCAAACTACGGCGATGCCGGCTGCCACAACCACACCGTCAGGGTAAAGCCGGCCAGCAGCGCCGCAAGACTGGGCATGAGCTGCCACGCGAACCGGCGTCCGCCGGTGACAAATGCAACCAGAATCTTGCTGGCGGTATTGCAGACAATGCCCAGCACCACGGCCCATTCGGCCTGATCGATGCCGACCTGATTCGCCGAGAACATCTGGGCAACCGAAGCGGCAGCCGCGTGCACATCGGCAAATCCGGCAATGCCGGCCGCGACCAGCACACCACCGCTGCCGAAGTTGCTGCCAAGGATCGCCGAGAACAGCAGGATGCCCGTGACCAGCGCCGCAAACAGCAAGGCCTGCTTGGGCTGAAACGGTCGCCCGCGCATGCCCGGTGCTTCCGATTGTGGTTCGCGCCACGCACGGAAGGTACTGAGGCCGCCCACCAGTGCGGTCGCCACGCCAGCTGCCACAAGCGGCACCGCAAGATGGTTCAGCAAAGTCGGCGACAAGGCCGCGAGCACAAGCGCCATCTGGGCCATCGTGGCAACGTTCGACAGGGCTGCAGCAGCCACACATGAAGACTGTTGTTCGGGATGGGCCACGGCACGCTGTCCCATGCCACCGATCGTCGCCGTCGATGAAACGAACCCGCTGGCAAAACCCGACAGCGGCAAGCCCAGGCGCGCACCGAGCATCCGTTGCGCCACATAGCCCAGGGCGTTGACCGCCATCACCAGCACGACCACCCGCCAGACCTTGTAGGGGTTCAGAACCTGCCACGGGTCAATCGCCCGATCCGGCATCAACGGCAGCACGATCAGTGCCGACGCAACCAGCAGCAATCCGTCACGCAACTCCTGAGCACTCAGGATTTCCCGCGACAGCACATGCAAATGTGCTTTCAGAGCCAGCAACAAGGCAACAATCACCGCCAGCGAAGCAGCCAGGACCGGCGCCGTCATCGCCAGTGCACCCAGCACGTACACCACGAACATGGCGATTTCCGTGGTCAAACCCGGGTCCTCGGATTTGACCTGGGCATAACTGACGAGTGATGCCAGACCCACGAACACGGCACCCACACAGAGGAGCGCAATGCCGATCTGGCTGGTGATGGCCCCGGACAGCGCGATCAGTGCAAACGTACGCACGCCGGCCACCGCATGCGGATGCTCCGACTTGCGTTGCTCGCGTTCGACACCGATCAACAGACCGACGCCAAGTGCGACGCTCAGGCCCATGATCAATTCGCGTGTGAATGGCAGTTCCTGCATGACTTGAGTGTAACCCCGGCGGCAAGGCAGCGCTGCTGCCTTGAGCAACAATCGAACCGCTCGAGGGAATTGCAAAATGATCATCCCCTCTGTGCGGCGTGCGCTTTTTTCGCGGTATACACTGGCAGAACCTTCGATGCAGGAGCGTCCATGAACGGAAATCGGCTTTGTCTGAGTGCAGGCATCCTGTTGCTGGCCGCTTGCGCGTCGCAGGGCGGTGACGGCCCCACCCCCGAACAGTTCAAGGCCGCACTTGACGCGCAGCTTCAAGCGCTGAGACCGGATGGTTATACGGAACGTACTGTGCTGTTCGAGAACGTCCGTGTCGGCGCCAGCAATGGGCCGCGGCATTCCTTCGCGGTCACAGCCACCGTCCATGACTATGGGCCGGGTTACCCTCCGAACGGCTATTTCGGTTCGACCTGCGTCGGGAAAATGGACAACTGGGTATTCGAGATGGTCCCCAATGCGATGGGTGACTGGATCGTGCAAGGCCGCATGACGGTGACCGACAACGAGTGCAAGGACAACCCTGCCGAGGGCCAATCCGCCATCCCGTTGACCAGCCTGCAAGGCCAGCGGGCTGAGGCGGTAGCGATGCCTGCACCAGCCAAGGGCGGCGCTCTGGCGATCGGTGAATACGCGTGTTACGGCACCGGTGGTCGGCTCATGGCCGGAATGGGCTTTGTGCTCTCGTCGGATGGCACGTATGCCGACCTCGACGACGATCGCGGCGGGCGCTGGCAACACGACGAGGGCACCGCTTCGATCCGTTTCAGCGGTGGTTTCCTCGATGGCCAAAACGGCTCGGGAGTTTCAGCGGAAGGATTCGCAATCAGCAATACCGTTTCCTGCGAGCCCTATTGACGTTCAATCATCCTCTTCGGTCAGACGCTTCAGGTATTCATCCGGATCCACCACCAGATCACGCGGGCGACGGTTCAGAAGGTCCTGCACCCGTTCGTTCGGACTGTTGCGCACTTCGGCTACCGTGCCTGTGATCAGGATTTCGCCGTGATCCAGCACGGTGATCGTGTCGGCGATCCGGAAGGCGCTCTCGAGCTCATGCGTGACCACGACGATGGTCATCCGCAATGCATCGCGCAATTTCAGGATCAGTTCGTCGAGTTCGGCGGAAACGACCGGATCGAGTCCGGCCGAAGGTTCGTCGAAGAACAGCAGTTTCGGATCCATCACGATGGCCCGTGCCAACGCCGCACGTTTGATCATGCCACCCGACAACTGAGACGGCATGAGATTCTGGAAGCCACCGAGGTTGACGATCTCCAGCTTCATCCTGGCCATGATCCGCACGGTGTTTTCGTCGAGTTGAGTGTGCTCGCGCAATGGCAGGGACACGTTGTCCTCGACATCGAGCGACGTGATCAGCGCCCCACCCTGAAACGATACGCCGATCTGCTGACGCAGGTGAAGCAGTTCTTCGGTGCCCGCATGCGCAAGATCGATGCCGAGCATGTTGACGGTGCCGGCCAACGGCCGGTTCAGTCCGATCAAGTGGCGCAGCAGCGTACTTTTTCCGGAACCGGACCCACCCATGATGACGCGGATCTCTCCGCGTTGAACACTGAAGTCGATGCCCTTCAGGATACGCCGACGCCCGTACCAGGCCTCCAGACCTTGGACTTCGATGCAGGTGTCGGCGGCAGTCGCGGGCATGGTGTCAGCGATTCAGGAAAAAGCTGAAAGCCATGTCAGCGAGGATGATGGCGGTGATCGACCAGACCACGGCACGTGTCGTCGCACGCCCCACCCCTTCGGCGCCGCCCTGCACGGAAAACCCGGTACAGACGCCAACCAGGGTGATCAGCACGGCAAAGACCACACTTTTGCCGAGTCCTTCCAGCAGATCACGCGGCTTGATCAACTCGATTGTCTGTTGAAGATAATTGAAGAGACTCATGTCCAGCATCGGTCCGGCATACAGACCGGAACCCACCACCGCGACGACGTCGGCAAGCAAGGTCAGGCACGGCAGCATGACAAGCATGGCCGCCAGAGCCGGTGCTGCCAGATATCGCACCGGATCGACCCCCATCACGGCGAGCGCATCAACTTCCTGCGACACGTTCATCGACCCGATGCGTGCGGCAAACGCCGAACCGGAACGCCCGGCAACCAGGATGCCGGTGATCAGCACTCCGAACTCGCGAGTGATCGATTTCGCGATGGCAATGATCACGCCGGTTTCGGCACCGAACTCACGTAGTGCAGCAATGAACTGGATGGCCAACATCACACCGACCGTCAGGCTCAGCAAACACACGATCGGTATGGCATCGATGCCGACCACGCGCATCTGCTCGGCGATCGCCGACCAGCGCACGCGCTGTCCGCGCGCGCGTCCGAAAACCAGGAAATAGAGGCTCTCGACCAGAACCATCGCGCCATAGCCGAATCCGGCGACGGTCGAGACCGTGCGTCGCCCCAGACGGTCGAGTGCCGCAGTCACCATGGTTCAGTCCAATTGCTCGCGGATCTGGAACACGCGGTCCAGTCGCGCCAGCTCAAGCACCGCACGCACGTTTGGGCTGGGTGCCAGCAGAATGAAGGGCTGATTGCGCGAACGCGCCTGCTGAAACCCTTCGACCAACGCGGCAATGCCGGATGAATCGATGTAAGCGACCTGATCGAGTCGGACGGCCAATGCCGTGGCACTCTGCAAAGCCTTGAGCACAGCCGCGCGCAGCGTCTGCGACCACGACAGGTCAACTTCGCCGCTTACCGACAGCACCAGCCAGTCGCCTTCACGCGACTCAGCGATCCCTCTTTCCACGTCCGCTCCTGGCTCCAAGCCGCTTGAACATCACCAGAACATTACCGCAACGGCGACGCAACGCGCGCAGCCGCCAAAGGTCCATGATGTCGTCGATCAAATTGATACCGAGGCCACCGGGGCGACACTCGTCGAGATTGCGTGGTCGGACACACCGACTGTCGACCGGCGGCGCGAAATCGCGCAAACGGAACCGCAGACTGCCTCGGGCACGCGTCACCGTGAGTTCGATTTCGCCGGGCGTGCAGTCCCGGTAAGCATGCCGGATGATGTTGCTGGATGCTTCGTCGACCGCCAGCACCAACCTGGTGATTTCCGTTTCACTGACCGACCTGGCGCGCAAGGCGTCCTGCAATGCGTGGCGCATCGTCGCCAGCGCCTCGGCGCGTGCGGGAAACCGATAGCGCAACAACGCCGGCGCGCTCATGGCCCCTCGATCAGCATCAGCGTGGTGTCGTCGCCCAGTGCCAACTGGCGAAGTCGCGACGCAATCACCCGAAGGCGGGACTGTGGCCGACGAATATCGTGTCCGGAGCGAACCAAGGCTTCGGCGCCGTCCATGCCGAGCATGCTGCCGTCCGGCCGTCGCGCATCGGTGACGCCGTCGGAAAACAGATACAGGCTCGCCCCGGCAATGCAGCTGTGCTGCTCCGGAAAATCCATCTCGGGCAGAATCCCGAGTGGCGGGCCTTCGGCGCGGAACCTCTGCACACCCTGGGCCTCCACTCGCAACACTGCCGGCAACCCGGCATTGGCCCAGCATGTATCACCCGAACGCGGATCATGGATCCCCACGAGCGCGCAGACAAAACTGCCATGCTGCACGCTCTCGCAGAGTTCGCGGTTGACGCGTGCCAGCCATTCGGATGGTGGTAGGCCTTCCTTGCCGGTCCAGCGCAGCAGGCTCGCACAACGCACCATCAGGAATGCCGCATCCAGGCCTTTGCCTGCGACATCCCCCATCGCAAACGCAATGCGGCCATCGGCGAGTTCGAAGAATTCATAGAAGTCGCCGGAAATCTCGCGGGCCGGCCGATGCAGCGCCAGAATCGGAAAGTCGCCACGTCGACGTCGCGGCAAGAGATTCCTTTGCATGCGCCGCGCGAGTTCGAGTTCGCGCTTGATGCGCGATTGTTCGACCAGCGACGCTGCCAGCGAGGCATTCGCAGCAGCGAGTGCCAGCGGCGATGCCAGTGCCCGGAGCAGATTGCGATCCTCGAGATCGAATCGTTGCAGATCGCGTTTGTTCACCGCTTGCAACACGCCGATGGCGCCCTGAGCCGTGAGCAAGGGTGTGGAGATCATCGAGCGCGTGCGAAACCCGGTGACCTTGTCGATGGCGCCCGTGAAGTCGGGATCCTCGGCGGTGTTGTCGACCATCTGACAACTGCGAGTTTGAAAGGTACGGCCGACAATGCCCTGATTCTGCGGCAGTTCAAGGCCGATGATGTCGACCGGGCCGAACGCTGCCAGGCACCGAAGCACCCCGCTCGCTTCATCGGCCATGAACACCGACGCAGCCTCGACATCGAGGGCACCGACGATTCGGCTGATCGCCAATTTGAGCGTGGCTTCAAGATCCAGACTCAGCGCCAGCGACTGGCTGAGTTCCGCGATCAGCGCCAGCGGATCGGGTCGCGCAGCGCGCTCCAATTCACCCGGGCGCGGACACACGGCCGAATTCACCCGCCGGCCACCTTGCTGCGGCGATTGCGCAGGCCCCAGATCGTGAGCAGCGGCCCGGACAACACATAAATGATGGCGATGCCAAACAGTACGCGCGGCGTGTCGATGATCAAGGCCACGATCACGCCCATCAGCAGCGGTGCCATCAGGAATGGCATCCGCTCACTTTCAGGCTTCGACTTGAAGCTGAAGTAGCGGAGTTTGCTGATCATCAGCAAGGCTGCACACAGCGTCACGCCAAGGGAGACGAACGCCAATGCGGAACCCGACACGGCATGGTCGTTCATGGTCCAGACGTAACTCATCATCAGGCCGGCAGCAGCGGGGCTGGCCAAGCCCTGGAAATAGCGCTTGTCGATGACACCGACTTGCGTGTTGAAGCGGGCCAACCGCATCGCCGCACAAGCCGCGTACACGAACGCGACGGCCCAGCCGATCTTGCCGACCACCGGTCCATAGGATTTCAAGGTCGACAACGACCAGGAGTACATGACCAACGCCGGCGCCAGGCCAAAGCTCACCAGATCGGCCAGCGAGTCGTATTGCACGCCGAAGTCGCTCTGGGTGTTCGTGAGGCGGGCAACACGGCCGTCGATACCGTCCAGCAGGCCGGCCACGAATACCGCGATCGCGGCCTCGATGTAGCGGCCACTGAACGCCGAAATGATCGCGTAGAAGCCCCCGAGCATGCCAAGTGTGGTGAACAGGTTCGGCAGCAGGTAAATGCCGGGGTGGCGCGGTTTCGGTTTGGTGATCTCGGGTTCGCTCATGGCGTCAGGGCAGCACGGATGGAATGGACGCAGGTTAGCGCGGAATGCCGATGCCGTGCGGTTTGCCGCCGGGGGATCGGAAAATGCGACGTGCGGGCCCGGTGCGTCACCGGACCCGCTCACAACGAATCAATCACTTGCGTGATTGATTCGCGCGGACACCATCAACAACATGCTTGAACAGGTTGCGTTGCGACAGCGCTCAGAGCCCCTTGATCACTTCGTCGGCAAATTCCGAACACTTGATCTCGGTCGCACCTTCCATCAGACGGGCGAAGTCATAGGTGACCCGCTTGCCGGCGATCGCCGCATCCATGCCGCGGATGATGGCGTCGGCCGCTTCCGTCCAGCCCATGTAACGCAGCATCATCTCGCCGGACAGGATCACCGAACCCGGGTTGACCTTGTCGAGCCCGGCGTACTTCGGCGCGGTGCCATGGGTTGCCTCGAACACGGCATGCCCGGTGACGCCGTTGATGTTGCCACCCGGTGCAATACCGATGCCACCGACCTGAGCGGCCAGAGCATCACTCAGATAGTCGCCATTGAGGTTCAACGTGGCGATCACATCGAATTCGTCAGGACGCGTGAGCACCTGCTGCAGCGTGATGTCGGCGATCGAGTCCTTGATCAGCACCTTGCCTGAAGCCAGTGCGGCTTTCTGTTCGGCGTTGGCAGCCGCTTCACCTTGCGCCGACTTCGTGCGCTCCCACTGCTCCCAGGTGTAGACCTTGTCACCAAAGAACTTTTCGGCCACTTCGTAACACCAGTTGCGGAACGCGCCCTCGGTGTACTTCATGATGTTGCCCTTGTGCACGATCGTCACTGACTTGCGCTTGTTCTCGATCGCGTAGCTGATCGCGCTATGGATGAGGCGTTCGGTGCCGAGGTAGGACACGGGCTTGATGCCGATGCCGACATTGACGCCCACTTCGCGCGGCGGCGAACCGATCGCTTCGAGCGCTTTCTGCCAGGCGTCCGATTTGGCTTGCGTGCCGAAACGGATCTTGTCGAAAGCTTTCGGGTCGTTCTGCTGGATGAAGTCGAGCAGCTTCTGGGCGGTGTCGCTGCCAGCGGCGTATTCGATGCCGGCGTAGATGTCCTCGGTGTTCTCGCGGAAGATCACCATGTCCACCTTTTCCGGCATGCGCACCGGCGATGGCACGCCCTTGAACCAGCGCACCGGGCGCAGACACACGAACAGGTCGAGCATCTGGCGCAACGCGACGTTGAGCGAACGGATGCCACCGCCGACGGGCGTGGTCAGCGGGCCCTTGATCGACACCAGATATTCACGGCAGGCGTCGACGGTTTCGTCGGGCAGCCAGGTGCCCAGCAGATTGTTCGACTTCTCACCGGCGTACACTTCCATCCAGTGGATTCTGCGCTTGCCGGCGTAGGCCTTCGCCACAGCGGCATCGAACACGCGCACGGACGCGCGCCAGATGTCGGCACCGGTGCCGTCACCCTCGATGAACGGGATGATGGGATTTTCCGGAACGCTCAAGCGTCCGTTTTCGATGGTGATCCGGGCGCCGCCCTCGGGCGCCTTGATGGTTGTCTCTGCCATGACTTTCTCCGTGTGATGGTCAGCGCGCCGGAACCGGACAACGCTTTGACAAGCTGTTCTTCAACAGACTGACCGCCATTGTCGCCGCATTGACCGGTACCTGTCGACCATGTGCGAGCCTGTGACAGGATCGACGCAATCAAGATGGTGCTTGGCACCATTCTGGCTAAACTACAAAGGCCCTGGGGCCGCCCATGCCGTAGGACGACGGCAATTCGTCGTTCAACGACCACGTCAAAACAGCTTATGGAATCGCCCGACCCTCATGCCGATCCGAATTCTTGCCGTTCTGGCCTGCCTGCTCGCATTGGATGCCTTTGCAGCGGACACCCGCGCCGACGAAGCCCGCATTGACGCGCTGGTCGCCGAACTGAATGCCGCGAACCGGCGGCCGGATGTGCCCAACCTGTTCGGCCGCAATACCGGCACGATGGACCCGTCGAACATGGCTGAAGCCGCCCTGCCCGACGTGGACTCGGTAGCGGTTCCGCTTGACGATGGCACCTTGACCGAAGCAGCCCCTGTGGAGGCGGCGGCAAACGACGGGCCCGTCGTCGCGGAACCGCCTCCGGAGCCAACATTTGCCCGTGGCGACGCACTGACATTCGAGCAGCTTCCGAAAATGGTCGGTCGACGGATCCGGGTGCGCACGGTGACTGGCCGAACCTACGATGGCGATCTGACGAGTGTGCGCAACGGCGAACTGACCGTGAGTGTGCGCATGTACGGCGCCGGCAGTACGGTCATGCCGATCAAAAAGGCGCAGGTCAGCGCCATCTCCGTGCTCTGAGGAATTTCGATGCTCTACTTGCTCATGCTTGTCCTGGCGTTCGTGTTCCACATCTGGATGGTCATTCGGATCTGGTCTGCGGCGGGCGCACTCTGGGGAATCGGATCATTGTTCATTCCGATCGTTTCGCTGGTTTACATCCTGACTCATTGGGGTGAAGACGACGGCGTCAAGTTTCCGTTTTTTGCCGGCACTTTGGCTTCTCTGGTCGCGCTGACGGTTCAGCCGACAATCTCGGATTTCGTCGAGCCGGAATTCGCCGCGGCGATGCTGGAAGACCCCGAAATTCAGCGCCAGATGGCCGAGGACCCGGAATTCCGGGCAGAGATGGAAGCCCTGGCAGGCGCATCGGCGGGCGCACCATCGGAAGACGATTACCTCGAAACATCCGATTCGGATTTTGCGGATGACGGCATTCCGGACTCACAACAAGGTCTCGTGACTTCGAGTGCATCACCACCGCCAGCGTTCCGGCTGGCTCAGGCTTATTCCGCCAACGAACAACAAGCCTGGAAACTGGCCATGGGCAACTTGCCACGGCGTCACGGCACCGTGGCTCTGGCCGGCAATCTGGCGAAAATCGAGCTGCCCGAGCGCATGGCCTTCGTCGAACGCCAACCGCTCGCGCTGGCATTGGCCTCCAGCAAGGAATCCCTGGATGAAGATGTGATTGGATGGGTCATCCATGACGACGCCCCGATCGATGATCGGTTCAACGCCTGGTGGATCGAGGTCCGCTCGCTGGACAAAGGTCATGTACCACTGGGCGAAGTGGCTTCAACCGACAAGATCGACCAATGGAAAGAACGCGCGTTCGGAATCGCTTCCGACGAAGGCAAGGTATCCGGCAAGTTGCTGTCATTCCTCGGATATCCGGTCACACCATGGGTGGACGAGGAAGCCGCACAATTGGCCTGGGTCGCGAGTTATGGTGCCGGCGGCGATCAGGCACATCTGTGCACTGGCCTGGCACTCGGGCGGGAACGCCAGGTGGCGTACACCATGCGCGTGAAGTACGACGACCGCTGGCAGGAATTGTGCCTGCTCAGCGTTCGCACGCTGGCACGGAAGACCGAGTTCGATGCCGGCCAGGGCTACGCCGACTACACGCGCTTCGTCGACGATCGTTCCAACGTCGATGCAGTGGACTATGTAGTCGGGGCACAGCGAATCGGCAAGGGACTTTGACAGGTTGTCGAGAAACGCCGTGCTGGCGTATCTCGACGGGCCATCAGATCGGACACACGACGCCGGTGCCGCGTAATCCGCAGTAGCCGTTCGGATTCTTGTGCAGATACTGCTGGTGTTCCTCCTCGGCGTAATAGAAAGTCTGCTGTCTGGCGATCTCCGTGGTGACGGAGGATTTGCCCGCCTGCTGCAGCACGTGCTGATAAGACAACCTCATGCGTTCTGCGACTTGCTGGTCAGCCTCGCTGTCGACATAGATCACCGAACGATACTGTGTGCCGAGGTCGTTACCCTGGCGCATCCCCTGCGTCGGATCGTGTGATTCAAAGAACACTTTCAGCAAGGTGGCCAGATCGGTTTGCCCGGGATCAAACACGACCAGCACCACCTCGGCGTGACCAGTCAAACCGGAGCAGACTTCCCGGTAGGTCGGATTCCTGGTCGCGCCACCGGAATAACCCACCGCGGTTGTGTAGACACCAGGCAAACTCCAGAACTTGCGCTCCGCACCCCAGAAGCAACCGAGCCCGAGCTGCACTTTCTGCATGCCGACAAACGCTCCGGCAATCGGGCGGCCATGGGCTGCGTGATGGTTCAGGATCGACATGGCGGTATCCCGACCAGGCAACGCCTTGCCAGGAGGCGGTAGATGCATCATTCCCATAACTTGCTCCAGACGATTCTTTCAACGATCACAGCGATCGGATCCGAGATCTCGATTTCTATTACGTCATCTGTAGGCGCAATCGGTCACATTCAAATGCCAAGTAATGTTTCCCGGCAATCGGACCCAATAAAAAAGCCCGGGATAACCCGGGCTTTTTGGGGTCACGATTGCGTGATCAATCTTCGAAACCGTCCCGGAACATACCGCTCTGGTCCGCATCGGTGGAACTGTTGTTCGCCGGATTCGTGTCGGTCAAGCCAACGGGCGCAGTCACGGTCGCCGTATTCGTGACGGTGAACTCGTTGCCTTCGGCGCGACAGCGCGTCGTCAGCGTAATGACGACCGAGCTGTCCGGGTCGAGATCGACCAGCAGATTGACGATGTCGCCGTTGCCGCTCAGCGTATCGCAGTTGGCGCCCGCACCAGCCGCACAGGTCCAACTGGTTTCCGCTAAGGAGTCATCAAAGAACGCTGCGTTGACGTTGTCGTTCACGCGTGCGTCAACAACCGGGTCGCCGCCCGCGGGATTCGTGACAGTGATCGTATAGGTCACCTGCGAGCCTTCGTTGACGAAAGTGATGCCATTCGACTTGACGATCGACAAGTCGGCGGCAGCCGTCACCACATGAGGCTGGATCGAGTCACTCTGATTGAACGCATGGTTGACGTCACCGACGTAGATGGCGCGGATGATGTAATTGCCCAGTGGCAACGTGCTGTTGGTGATGCTGGCGACACCAGAAACGATCGCCGGGCTGCCCAGAGCAATCGGACTTCCCGTCGGTTGTGGCAAAGCCTGTAGCGCTACGTTGCCCGTCGGGATACCGCCGGTGAAGGTTGCGGTGAAAATCTGGTTCGTGTTGCGCGGCGCTGGATTCGGCGAACTGGTCACGGCAATGCTGACGTTTGCCACGGTCACGGAGTACGCCACCGAACCGGAAGACGCGGCCAGGAAGTTGGTGTCGCCGGCATACGCCGCCGTGATGTTGTAACTCCCCACGGGCAGGTCGTTCCGGGCCAAAGTGGCCTGACCGGCAGACAGCGGCACCGATGCCAGGAAGTTGCCGTTGTTGTTGAACACGATGCTGCCGCCGGGCGACACGCCGCCGACGGCCGTCTCGCTCAGCGTGGCGGTGAATGTCACGGTCTGACCATACTCGCGGGTGCCGTGCGACGTAACGAGCCCAAGGCTGGTCGGTGCGCGTGCAACGCTCACGCCTGAAACGCTCGAAGTGCTGGCGAGGTTCGTACCGTTACCCAGATATGCCGCCGAAATCGTGTAGCTGCCGGCATTCGGCACCAGGTCGAGATTGGCTTGGCTCGCGCCATCGAGTGTGTCGCTGCCCAACAGGCTCACGCCATTGTTGAAGTTGACGGTGCCGGTAGCCGTCGGCGTTACCGTGGCCAGCAATGACAGGGTCTGCCCGTAGGTCAGGCTGGACGAATTGGTGACCAGCGCAGTACTCGTCGGCGTTCCGTTGACGAACGTGTAGACCGCGCCTGCGTCGATGCCATCGGTGTTGTCGTCAAGTGGCGCACCGACGAGACCGAGCCCCGGCGCCAGTGCCACTTCGAAACCGAACTGGTCGCTACTCGCGGCATCACTGGCGATGAACTTGTCCTTCTGCGACCACGCTCCGCCTTGGCTTCGCTCATAGATGTACGCGGCACCAGCATCGATCAGCCCGGACCGGTCTTCCGTGTACGCACCCACCAACGCAAACGGCCCGTCGAGTGCGACGGTCAAGCCGAAGAAATCGTTATCGGCTGCGTCGGACGCCGTCAGAGTGGTCGCCAGAGTCCAGACGCCTGCCGAACGCGTGTAAATGCGCGCCGCACCGGAATTGGCAAACGTACCGTCCTCGTTGCGGTGCCCGACGATGGCGGTATCGCCTTCCAGATCGACGTCCACGCCGAACTCGTCAAGTTCACCAGCTACCGGCGCCACGAGTTTCTGTTGCTGCGTCCATACCAAACC
The DNA here is from genome assembly GCA_040376895.1 of Lysobacteraceae bacterium. Taxonomy (GTDB): domain Bacteria; phylum Pseudomonadota; class Gammaproteobacteria; order Xanthomonadales; family Ahniellaceae; genus Ahniella. The sequence continues at coordinate 25,878 of JBEIPT010000005.1, forward strand.
GGACCGCGTGAACACGTATGCGGCACCGGCCGCCTCGAGGGCACTGATTCGAGCCAGGTTTGCGCCAACGATGACGGAATTCCCTGACAAGGCCACCGACAAGCCGAAGTTGTCAGCGGTTGCGCCATCGTTTGCGGTCAAGCGCTGCTGTTCCGACCAAATGGTGCCGCTGCGCGTGAAAACCCACACCGAGCCAGCTGCGGCGGCAGCGGCATCACCGGTGCGCGCGCCCGCGACCAGATTGGTCGAGTCGATGGCCAGCGCCGATCCAAAGTTGTCGTTCGCCGATCGCGCGGCCGGGTCGATGTTCTGCTCCAGCGCCCAGGTATTGCCGTTCTGGCGATAAACGTAAACCGCACCACTGGCTGCGCCATCGGCAGTGGTCGCAAACGGCGAGCCGATCGCCAGGCGATCTTCGACGATGGCGACGGATGCACCGAATGCACCGTTCTGTTCGGGTGCCGGCGGATTGATCTTGGCCTGAAACAGCCAGTTCGAACCGGTGTACTGGAACACGTAAACCGAACCTGCGTCGGTCAAGGCACCGGAATCATCGGTGGGCGCACCGATCGCAAGGAGATTGCCGGCCATGGCGAGCGAACGGCCGAAGCGGTCGTCCGCAGCACCATTGCCACCGCCGGCGATGATCTTGTTCGCTTCGCTGACGTCGGTCAGGGGACGAGCGAGAGGATTTCGGTCCAGCAGGATCGGGCCGGATTGTTTGGGCAAAACGACGCCGGCCTTTGGTGCTTGGCCAAAGCCCTTTCCGGGCTCAAGCGCCGAGGCGCCTAGCCCGAATAACGCGAGTGCAATGCTCGCGATGATTCTGGATTTCATGATGGTCACTCCGTTGGTTGTTGAAACGCCCAACGTCATTGCGTCGGGTCTATAGTCCCGACGATTGTGAAAATAGCGTTGTTAAGAAAATGCAATAAAGCATTGTAGCGCCTGCTTGGCGCCTGCTGCCTGAAGCGAACCTGAGCGAAACGCACCGCCTCCGGACGAATCCGGAGGTCTCCGCGGGCCGGAAAACCCGCCTCGACACTACTCGAACAGTCGCTTGTCCTTGGCGTAACCAGCCGCCTGGGTGCGCGTGATCAGGCCACGCTTGACCAAGTCCTGAAGGCATTGGTCGAGGGTCTGCATGCCGAACTGCTGGCCGGTCTGGATGGTCGAGTACATCTGGGCGACCTTGTCCTCGCGGATCAGGTTTCGAATGGCTGGAATACCGACCATGATCTCGTGCGCGGCAATTCGTCCACCGCCGACCTTCTTGAGCAGCGACTGCGAAATCACGGCGCGCAGCGACTCCGACAACATCGATCGGACCATCGGCTTTTCACCGGCAGGAAACACGTCGATGATGCGGTCGACGGTCTTGGCGGCCGAGGAAGTATGCAAGGTACCAAACACAAGATGCCCGGTTTCCGCAGCGGTCAACGCCAGCCGGATGGTTTCCATGTCGCGCATTTCGCCGACCAGGATGTAGTCGGGGTCTTCGCGAAGCGCAGAACGAAGTGCTTCGTTGAAGCCATGCGTGTCACGGTGCACTTCGCGCTGGTTCATCAGGCACTTCTGCGAGGTATGCACGAACTCGATCGGATCTTCGATGGTCAGGATGTGGCCGTATTCGTTCTTGTTGATGTGGTCCACCATCGCGGCCAGCGTGGTCGACTTGCCGGAACCGGTCGGACCCGTCACCAACACGAGCCCCTGTGCCTGATCGACCAATTCCTTGAAGATTTTCGGCGCGCCGAGCTCTTCGAGTGTCAGGATCTGGCTTGGAATCGTACGGAATACTGCGCCGGCGCCGCGATTCTGATTGAAAGCGTTGACACGGAAACGCGCCAGACCCGGAATCTCGAACGAAAAATCGGTCTCGAGGAATTCTTCATAGTCGCGTCGCTGCTTGTCCGACATGATGTCGTACACCAGCGAGTGCACAGCCTTGTGGTCCAGAGCGGGAATATTGATTCGACGCACATCACCGTCGACCCGGATCATGGGCGGCAATCCAGCCGACAAATGCAGGTCGGAAGCCTTGTTCTTGACCGAAAAAGCGAGCAGCTCGGCGATATCCATGCAGGCACCCTGATCGTTTGTGGACTTGTGATGACCCGAGTATAGCCATATCTATTGTCAGGTTGACCCGACCTCGTTTCGGGCGCACTCAACCCGCATTTGCTGCCGCCCAAACAGACCAAGACAGTTCGAAACACATACGGACAAACCGATGGAAACGGAAGTAATGACCACAAGACTGGCCGACATCCAGTCGCGCATGACCCGAGCCGCGACCGGGCGAGCCGTTCGCCTGTTGGCGGTCAGCAAACTGAAGCCGGCATCGGCGATCCGTGCACTCGCAGCGCTGGGCCAGACCGAGTTCGGCGAGAACTATGTTCAGGAGGCGCAGTCCAAACGGGCGGAGTTGGCCGACTTGTCGTTGACTTGGCACTTGATCGGTCCGCTTCAGTCGAACAAGTGTGCCGCCGCTGCAACCACTTTCGATTGGGTGCAAAGTGTCGACCGCGAAAAGATCGTGCCCCTGCTCGCACAGCATCGAGCCGACCGCCCGCCCCTGAATGTCCTGATTCAGGTCAACATCGATGATGAAACGAGCAAATCGGGCTGCCGGCCCGATCAGGTTCCTGTGCTGGCTGCGGCGATCCTCCGCTACCCCCAGTTGCGCTTGCGGGGTTTGATGGCCATCCCTGCTCCGGGCGACGCCCGCGGCCTCGGATCGGCATTTCGGCACATGGCATCGCTGTTCGAGCAACTCCGTGCCGAACACGCGAGTGTCGACACACTATCGATGGGCATGAGCGACGACTTCGAACTGGCCATTGCCGAAGGTGCGAACCTGATTCGAGTAGGATCAGCTCTTTTCGGCGCCAGGACTTCACCATGACGAAGGAGCTTTCATGACTACCGTTGCATTCATCGGTGGCGGCAACATGGCCCGCAGCCTGATCGGCGGGATGATCCGGAATGGTCAGTCTGCAGCCTCGATTCGCGTTTCCGAGCCCGTGGCGGAACTTCGGCAGGCGCTTGCGACCGATTTCGGCGTCATCGCCGGTGGTGACAATCTGACCGCGGCAAACGGCGCCGACCTGATTCTCCTGGCCGTCAAACCGCAAGTCATGGCGACGGTCTGCCGGGAACTGGCGCCGCAAATCGCCTCGCAACGACCGGTGTTGGTATCCATAGCGGCTGGCATCAGCCTTGGCAATTTCCGTCAGTGGCTGGGCGCCGAAGCTGCCGTGGTACGTGCCATGCCGAACACGCCCGCACTCATCAGCGCCGGTATCACCGGCTTGATCGCAAACGGGCAGGTCAACTCGTCGCAGCGTCAGCGCGCCGTGGATGTGATGGCTGCGGTCGGCGCCACGGTCTGGATCGACGACGAAGCCTTGATGGACGCAGTCACTGCCGTATCAGGCAGCGGACCTGCCTACTTCTTCCTGCTGATGGAAGCCATGATGGAGGCCGGCATCAACCAAGGCCTGCCGGCGTCCGTGGCGCGCGAACTGGTCCTGAGCACAGCTTTGGGTGCCGCACGAATGGCGGCGGGCACCGCTGAATCACCGGCGGAATTGCGCCGACGGGTGACGTCGCCGAACGGCACGACTCAGGCAGCCATCGAAACGTTCGAGGCCGGCGGCTTGCGCGCGCTGACGAACGCCGCGATCGCCCGGGCAACCGAACGCGGCCGCGAACTCTCTGCCCAATCCGGAGGTTGACATGGGAGCCTTTGGTTCTGCCGGCAGTCTGGTCATCCAGTTCGTGTTCGGCCTGCTGATGTTCATCGTGATGTTGCGCGTGTTGATGCAGGCATTTCGGGCGCCGTTTGCACACCCTGCAAGCCAATCCATCTTCAAGTTGACCAATCCCTTGTTCATGCCCTTGCAGAAGGTCCTGCCGGTCGTTCGTGGTTGGCACCTGGGTGGACTGGTGGTGCTTTGGATGCTCGCCACGATCGAGGGCTGGCTCATGCTGCTGATC
>JBEIPT010000368.1:0-3948 GCA_040376895.1 Lysobacteraceae bacterium
GGTCGAACTGGCCGGCGGCCGTCTCGTAGATTCCGAGCGTCGCGTGCGCGGCGTTTTCCGGGATCACCCCCGACAGCGTCAACCAGCGCAGGTCCGACTCGCGCCAATTGGCATCCGGCGCGTACAGGAACCAGGCCCCGAACATCAGGCGATCTCGCGGCAGGTAGTCGAAAACCAGGCCCTGACCGTTGAGCGTGTTATCCGAAACTTTGACACCTAAAACCTGGACGGCCCAGGGACCATCCAGCGTTTCCTGATCCAGTCGGTATCGCGGGAAAACGTCTGGCAATGAATACAGGTGGTCCTGAAGGCGCAAGAGACGATCGTTCACGGCAACCTGCAATGAGCCCGGGAAAGAGCTAAGCGCGGCCCATTCCGTCCGCGCCTTATGACGGAACTGGAACCGTTCGTTCCCGTCAAGATCGAGCATGCGCACACGATCGTTCTGAACTTCCAGGATTCCGCCCCGATGCGGGATCTTGCGGTGCCAAGTCCATTCGACGTCCATTCCATCACGCCGGATCAGCTCACCATCATCGACATCGAGCAGGAGTTCGATCGGTCGGCCCGGTTGCGTGTCGAATGGCGGCGGACCCGGCCGCGGCCGCACGGGCGGCAGATTCAGGTAGATCTGTAGCATCACTCTGTCGGTGAACACCTCCATGGACTCGGTATCCAGCGCCGAAAGCACATATGTCGATGGAAACTCGAAAGACCCTAGCGGCTCAAAGTGTCGCCAGGCCACTTCTCCGTTCGCTCGGATCCGGCGGATTGCCACACCGGAAACACCCTCCGAGGTCTCTTCACGAGCGAACACATAACCACCATCGTCAAGGATCCGAAGCGGGACCGGCCGACCGCGGCTGCCCCGGAGCGTCAGTGCGTCCCAGTTGCCGCCGTCGTCGTCGAACCCGCTCAGCAACTGCCCCTGTGCCGATAATTTGCGAACGCCCACACCATTCGACCACAGTACGTCACCGTTGGGATAACGCAGGTGCGCGGGCGCCAGCATCACGACCCGCGCAAGTTGCGAAGGCGGAGCGGCCACTGGTGTGAGCAGGCATTGCCCCCGGAACAGAAGCCCATCGACGAGCCGCGGGATTCCATGGAGCACTCGGCAATCGGGTTCGAAGGTTTCCGGTTCCGTTCCGAGGAACAGCCCATCAGACAATCGGAAACATGAAACCGGGCCGAATCGTTCAGCGGCACAGACGCGGGTGTCATCGGCAGTCATGTGATCTGCACTGAATGTGGGCCATGGCGTTCGCCAAAGCATCCGCCCGTCCCGGTCGTGTCGCGACAACAAAACCGTGAATTCCCTGTCAATCGCAAGCAGTGCGACCCGCATGTGGCCGTCCGGAAGCGCCCCCAAGAACCAGGACTCAGGCTCGGGTTGTGCCGCGATGACGCCACGTTCCAGCACCCGGGCGGTATGGTCGAGCAGGGTGACATTCAGAATGATCGGATCATCTTGCCTTTCAGCGACGAGGAACTCGCCACTCTCGCCGATCGCGGTGAACTGGTGTCCGTTGACCAGTTCGATCGCCCCCTGCTCCGCAAGTTGGGTGCCGAGAAACGTGCGCAAGGTGAGGGTGCTCGAGAAATTCACTCCGCGGCGGGACGTTTTCAGTACGGTACGGGCGATCCCTTGGTTCGTCGGCGTGATCGGGAACAAGCGCTCGGGGTCTTCTTGGGGCTCGCCTTGTGCCACCTGCTCAATGTCATTCGCGCCCGAGAATTTGAACAGCGTGAATGATCGCTGCTCGTAATCATTGGAAACGGTCCGCACCAAAATCAGGGCTTGGCCAGAACCAATGCGGCGCAGATCCAGCACCTGGTCTCGTGTGCCGGCACGCAGGATCGGCACGCGCAAGGGGTTCGAGACCTGCTGGCTGAAGTCTTCCGACCACTGCGTCAGCCACTGCGAACCGTCGGCACGTTTGGTCAGCAGGCTCCATGGGCCGAACAGATCGACCAGTATTTCCGGGTGAATCACCTCGGCAACCTGGGACGGCAATTCGATCGGAACCCACTGCCCGCGCGTTGTGATGCGCAGCATCGCAAGCTGGCTCGTCACCTGCTTCCGGTAAACGAGGATCAGGTCATCGGTGCGCGGATCGACGTTCGCGGCCAACGCGATATCCATTTCCAACGCCGCAACCGGAACCGCGACCAGATCCTGTCCGTCCAGGCCGAGCCGATGAATGGCGTCGGGCGTGCGAACCCAGCTGGATCGGCCACCTTCGACCAGCACCTGGCAACGATCGGCGTAGTACGAACCGGCCGGATTGCTGTGCGTCAAGGCACGCAACCATTGGCCGCCGCCATCCAGTCGCTCCCGGGAAACCAGACAACCGATCAGGTATTCGTACGTATAGTCCTCCGACCGGTAGTAAGGGCGGTCGGGATTGAGAATCGGGCCGGCCTCCTGACCCGATCGGGTGAGGACGACTCGACCAGTGCCCCGTTCGCGGTAGGCCAGTTGACTGTCGATCCAGAAAAACCCGCGTTTGTCCTCAAGGCCACGAGGCAAGGGCTCGAGGATGAGTTGGCCCGCCACGCTAGAGCGCGTCAGCGCCATGGTCGGCTTGGCACGGGTTTCCGGAAACGGCTGGTTCAGCGGATCGAGCGCCCAGGCCCGCATGGCCAGGGACATCCCGGCAAGCATGATCAGGAGAAACGACAGGATTCGATGATTCATTGGTTGGTCACTTTCTTATGGCATTCAACCGGGAATACACCCGGAAACTCATGGCACGAACTGCTCGGCCAGCTCGATCCCCTTTGCGCGGTCGTTGCCATGTCATTGGCACACATAGGGCTTCTGGACATTCATCGTGCCCTGCAATCCGGCGAATCGGCCGGCGAGTTCGGATTCGTCGAACGAATAGTCGATGGCAACATGGGAACAACCGGTAAACGAGATGATCGCCTCGCCGACGATCGACTCGTGCACCGAGTGTGCGTCGTAACGCGGCGTGTTCGCCATCGGCAGATCGAGCCCGCCGTTCGCCCGGACGATGTGCGCCCTGATTCGACCATCGACGGCATTCGCCAACGTGCCCTGTAGCGTCAACCAGTGCTGCGACCGTGGGTCGTCCGATGCTCCGGCAGGATCGAACGTGAACCACGTTCCGAAAATCGTTCCGTCCGCACCGATGTCGGGACGAACCTGAAGCATGACGCCCTGACCGTCCAATCCCGGCTCGTAGAATCCGCCGGATTGTTTCGTCGAGAATCCGAAGCCTGATGCCGGCGGGCCGGCGATTGGCGGCTGATTCACGGTCGCACATCCGCCGGCAATCGGAGCGGTATGCGTGATGACCAGCGTGCCTTCGCGGCCCGCGTAATCGCCCGCATCGAATCGATAACGCAGCACACCGGTCGTGCAGGAATCCAGCTCGATTTCGGCGCTGCCGATTCTCTCGCCGGTGACCACCGGCGGTGCGTCGAACCGTCCGGATCGTGTGTCGTGGATCGCCAGTGTGGTCTTGTTCACGCCCTCGGAAATCGTGCCGGACAAGGTGAGCCAGCGCAAGTCCGCCTCACGCCAATCGGCACCGGCGGCGTAAAGGAACCAGGCACCGAACAGCAGTCGGTCGCGTTCGAGATAGTCGAACACGATGCCTTGCCCATCGAGCAGGTCGTGACCGTCCATGGCCGGGCGCGTGGTCCAGGCGCCATCCAGGGCATCCTGATCGAGGCGGATTCCGGGCACATCTTCCGGCAGCGGAAACTCGAAACCGCTGAACTGGAGTCGCCCATTCCGGATCCGCGCCGTGGGCGGGAGTAGATCGGAACGGTAGAACCCGAAAACCGGCGTGGGTGGCGGAAGGTATTCTTGCTCGAACGGCAATTGATAGTGATAACCCGTGATGTGGTTGCCGGTACTGTCCAGCAAGTCGATGGTTTGGTCGCCGATGCGGATCAACCGGTTGCCGTGCACGA
>JBEIPT010000495.1:0-2619 GCA_040376895.1 Lysobacteraceae bacterium
GCTGTTCAGCGAAACGCCGTCTGCAAGCTCGATCGTGTCGTTGCCGGCATTGGTGGCAAAGCTGGTCGAGGTGTTCGGTGACGTGCTGTTGACGGTGATCCGGTTCGCGCCGGAACCGCTGATGAGTAGCAGGGACGCCACGCTGCTGTAGCGCGCACCGCCAAAACCTGCCGGTGTGCTCCGCGTCACCTCGGTGCTGGAGATGGCATAGTCCGCCACGACCGTGGCGCCGCTGCCATCGACCAGCATGCTGTCTACTCCGGGTCCGCCGTTCACCTGGACCTGGGCACTGATGGGTGTCAACAAGCCCGGAACCCCGGGCACATTGCTGGTCCCGATGTTGAACACGTCTGCGCCTGATCCGCCATTCAGGGCCAGGGGAATGTTGATCGACAGGACATTGAAGGTGTCGGTGCCGTCGCCACCATCAAGCGTCAACGACATTTGATTGGCCGTTGGCTGATTGAAGATCTCCGAGCCATTGAGACGGACGACGGTGGTGATGCTGTTGCCGGTAATCTCGAAAACGTCGCCGCCCATTGTACCCATCAAGGTGACCGGCTGCGTCTCGAAGGCGCCGACATCACTGCTGTCGTATGCATTCAAAGAGGCTGGTTCATCGCTGGGCCGGACGCTTCCGCGCTGATCATGGATGCTGCTGGCAAGACCGGCATCGATGGCGGCGCTTCCGATCAGCAAGGCGCGTGTGCGTGTCGGGCCACCATTGGCCTGAAGCGGGCCGAGATTCGGTGCAGCGTTCACCTGGTCGGTCGATCGGTTGAGCAGGGGCTCACTCGTGGCGGACAAGTTGAAGCCCTGGGAGGTGAAACTCGCCGACGCGCCACTATTGCTGATACTGCTGCCGCCGCTGCTGAACAATGTGTTCCGCGCGCTGCTGTTTGCGGCCCCTGAACTTGATGCCGTAGTGACCAGGGCGGCCGACCCGCTATTGCCGGCAAGGGTCGTGCTATCGAGTTCCAGAACACTTGTGCCGGCACCGCGCGCGACGTTTGCGACGGCGCTGCCGGCAAGACCCGCATTGCCGCTGAACGTGGAGGTGTGAATCCGCATGCGGGAGTTGCTGCCCAGGTACGCGATCGCACCATGGTTGCCCGCCGCCGAATTGTTCGCGAACGTGCTCGACTGAATGACCGCATCGGCGTCGGCAATCAGCATGGCCCCGCCATCACGGCTGGCCTGGTTGCCACGCACTTCCAACTCGCTCAAGTGCACTTCGGATTGGTACACCTCCAGCGCAGGGCCATCGACACTGCGGAAGTCGGCCAGGCTCAAACGACTCATGCCCAGATGCCCGGGTGCGGTATAGCTGAAGAGTTGGACGGCACTACCCCCACTCAAGGTGATGCGATCGGCGCCGGTCCCGAGCAGATTGATCGAGCCACCCGAAATCGGATTCGGCAGACGGCTGCCGAGCGTGATGGTGCTCGGAAACGTAGGCAAATCAAACAGGATGTCATCCAGCCCGATGCCATTCGCATTCGCGTCCTGTACCGCTTGCCTCAGGCTGCCAGGACCAGCATTGCCGGTGTTCGTGACATAGAGTGCCTGAACCTCCACGGCGCCGACGTCACTCTGGTCACCACCCGATGCACTGGGGATGCTGGTGATGTCGAACAGTGGACGCCGACGGACATCGGCGCCAAAGCGCAGCCCCTTGTCCAATGCCGGACTGCCGGCCAAGGGGACATGGGTTGGGACTGTCCCGCCAAAATTCGCCAAGGGGCTCAAGCGCAGGTCCAAGGGTGCTGCGAGCGTGCCGATCTGATCGTTGAAGTCGAACGCAGAACTGGCGCTCGCGCCCACGACGTTGTAACCGGCACTGGAGACTGTGGCGCCGCTATCGATGTTGACTTGGCCCGCAAACAACGAGTTCCTTGTCACCAGCCGTCCGAATAGAGCGAGTGCGATTCCGTCGGCAGCAGCGATGGTGCTGTCGATCACGGTGATGTCGGAATCCCCATCGTCACCCAGGCAAGCCACGGCGCACTTCGATAGTGTCGAGCGGAACAACAGCATCTGAGCGCCGGAACGTGCCGCAAACACGACGTTCGTCGGCATATCACTCGCAGTACTGCCGATGAACTCGGCCGATGCGAAGCTGTCGACCAGCCAGCCACCGACACCCAGGGAAGCCTCACCACTTCGCAGAACGGAATCGACGATGGAAACCTGCGACCCAGTGCCACTGAAGACAATGCCGCCTGAATAGTTTTCGGGGAGCCCGGCACCATTGCCATCGCTCAAGGTCAAGCCTGTGAGACTGACGCGCAGGTCCGGTTGTACCGCAATCACTCGGCTTCCGCGGTTGGCATTGATCGTGAGTTTCTTCGCACCGGGGCCATGGATGGCGACGTTCTTCTCGATGCTCAGTTGTCCACTGGTGAGCGCAATTCTTGCTGCCGGCGGCATGGCAAAGGCGAACAGGATGTCGGTGACCTGGGGGGCGGCCGGCGCGTCCAGCAGGGCTTGTCGCAGACTGCCGGCGCCACTGTCATCGAGATTGGTCACCAGGATCGGTGAAAGTTCCGCCGCGCCGATGTCGCCGTGATTGCCGCCGGTCGCGGCCGGAACATCGGCCAGATCCACCAGGGCAATACC
>JBEIPT010000421.1:0-3348 GCA_040376895.1 Lysobacteraceae bacterium
CTTCGAAAGCATGTCCGGCATTACCGCCACCGGGTCAACGGTGCTCAATCATCTGGATGACATGTCCCCCGGCATCCTGATGTGGCGCTCATTGCTGCACTGGATCGGTGGCATCGGCTTCATCGGCATGGCGGTCGCGATTCTGCCATTGCTGCGCATTGGTGGCATGCGCCTGTTTCAGACCGAGTCGTCGGACCGCTCCGAAAAAGTCATGCCCCGTTCGCACATGGTGGCGCGGTTGATCGTAGCGGCTTACGTCGGCATCACCATTTTCGGCAGCCTGGCGTTCTGGTGGGCGGGAATGAGCCCGTTCGACGCGATCAACCACGCGATGTCGGCAATTTCCACCGGCGGTTTCTCCACCTCCGACCAGTCCCTGGCCAAGTGGACGCAACCGGCGGTGCACTGGGTGGCGGTCGTCATCATGAGTCTCGGCAGTCTGCCGTTCACGCTGTACGTGGCCACTTTGCGCGGTAACCGCCGGGCCCTCATCAAGGATCAGCAGGTTCAAGGCTTGCTCGGCATGTTACTGGTGACGTGGCTGGTGCTCGGCACCTGGTACTGGTGGACCACCCAGCTGCATTGGCTGGACGCGCTGCGGCATGTGGCGCTGAACGTGACATCGGTGGTGACGACGACAGGATTTGCATTAGGGGACTACAGCCTCTGGGGCAATTTCTCGCTGATGCTGTTCTTCTATCTGGGGTTTGTCGGCGGTTGCTCGGGATCGACTGCGGGCGGGATCAAGATCTTCCGCTTCCAGGTTGCCTACATTCTGCTCAAGGCCAACCTTAACCAGCTGATTCACCCCCGCGCGGTGATCAAGCAGAAGTACAACGGCCACCGGCTCGACGACGAGATCGTGCGTTCGATCCTGACGTTCTCGTTCTTCTTCGCCATCACCATCTGCGTGATCGCCTTGCTGCTGTCGCTGCTCGGCGTCGACTGGATGACCGCCCTGACCGGCGCGGCCAGTACCGTGTCGGGCGTCGGGCCGGGTCTCGGCGAGACCATCGGCCCGGCGGGCAACTTCGCCACGCTGCCGGACGCCGCCAAATGGATTCTCTCGTTCGGCATGCTGCTCGGCCGACTCGAGATCATCACGGTGTTCGTTCTGTGTATTCCGGCGTTCTGGCGTCACTGACCCGATTCGGCGCTTCCATCAGCCGCACCCGGTACTCGCCGGGCGTGGCGTCGAACCAGCGTCGGAAGGCGCGGAAGAAGTTGCTCGGATCGGCGAACCCCAACAGGTAGGCAATTTCCAGCAGGGTCATGGTGGGCTGCGCGAGGTATTGCTCGGCCAGTTCGCGCCGGGTGTCATCGAGCAACGTCTGAAAACTCGTGCCCTCTTCCTGCAAGCGCCGCTGTAACGTCCTTTGTGACAGGTGCAGCGTTTGCGCCACGGTATCGCGCTTGGGTTCGCCCTGGGGCAGCAAGCGGCACAACACCTGCCGCGCCTTGTGGGTCACGCGGCTTTCGGAAAACCGCGCCAGGTATTCGCCGGCAAAGCGGTCATGCAGCAGCGCCATGGCCTCGTTGGCGGTCGGCAACGGTGCTTCCATGTCGGCGCGTTCGAAGATCAGCGCGTCATAGGGCGCGTTGAACACCAACGGCGCATGGAAGGCTTGTTTATAAGGTTCAAGATCGGCGGGCTGTTCGCCCTGCACCAGCACCTTGCGCGGTTGCAGGGTGCGCCCGGTCAGCCAGCCGCACAATGCGAGCGCGCAGGCCAGCGAGGCTTCGGCACTTTGTCGGGTCGGTGGCAGGTGGTCGCCGTGGACCGTCAGAATCAGCGCATAACCCTCGTCCAGCAGACGGAAACTCAGGTCGGCACTTTCGGCGATGATCCGCTGATAACGCACCAGCCGTTGAAAGCCTTCGGCCAGGGTCTGACTGGACATCAAGGCATAACCGGCCACATGGAAGGAGGCCGGTCGTACCACCTTGCCCATGTTCAGGCCGATCGCCGGGTTGCCGGACAGCTCGACGGCGCGCTGCCACAGTCGTGTCATGGAATCTTGCGGGAAGCGTGCATCCGGATCGTCCAGTGACGCGTAGTCGAGCCCCAGCTGTTTGAACAGAACCCGGCAATCCAGGCCGTCCATTTCCAGTGCTTTGACAATCCCCATCGCCCAGCTTGCAGAAGTCGTTCTTTCGCTCATGGCGTTTACTTACATGGTGAGCCGCATGCTACGGCCAATTTCCGAAGGATACTAAAGTGGCGCCCATTGTCACTGGCTGATGCCAATGATCACTCTAGACTCAAATAAGCTACCCGCAGAACAACTTGCAATCAGAACAATAACCACAGAGATCGCAGTCGTGGAAAACTTCAAACGTTTCAATAGCTTCGCCGAGTTTTACCCGTATTACCTGAGTGAACACAGCAACAGTACCTGCCGACGATTGCACTTCATCGGCACGACACTGGTTATTTTCATTCTGGCCCTGACCATCGGCAAAGGCGCCTGGCTGTTGTTGCTGGCCGTTCCGCTGGCCGGCTACAGCTTCGCCTGGGTCGGGCATTTCTTCTTTGAAAAGAACCGTCCTGCGACTTTTCAACATCCGCTTTACAGCCTGCTTGGCGACTTCGTCATGTACCGCGACATGATTCTGGGCCGCGTGCCGTTCTAGGCCCGATTGGCCAGCAATGCGTCCTGCGCAGTCAGTGTGCTGATGGTCACAGGTCCTACACTGGAAAAATCCCTTTCGACAAGAACAAGAGGATAGCCGATGAATGCCAATGCCCGTTTCACCCACATGCAGGACGGTACGCAGGAGGACTGGGCGATCATCGCCGCCGACTTCAGTGCCTATGCGAGACAATTGCCGACACGGATTGTGGCGCACCTGAAACTGCTTGAGGGTGATTTTGGCGGCTTCCCGGTGGATCGTCTGACCCATTCGCTGCAAACCGCCAGCCGTGCCTGGCGCGATGGCCGCGACGAAGAGTACGTGGTGTGCGCCCTGCTTCACGACATCGGCGACACCTTGGGCTCCTACAACCATCCAGACATCGCAGCGGCGATCCTCAAGCCCTTCGTCAGCGCCGAGAATCTGTGGATGGTGGAGAAACACGGGATCTTCCAGGGCTACTACTTCTTCCATCACTTGGGCATGGATCGACATCTGCGCGAGCAGTTCAGCGGACATCCGCAGTATCAGGCGACCATCGAATTCTGCGCGAAGTACGATGCGGCGGCGTTTGATCCGGATTACGACACGCTGCCGCTGAGTTTCTTCGAGCCGATGATGGAGCGGTTGTTTGCCCAGCCCAAACATTCAATTTACAAGGCGGCGATGGAAGAGCATATGCCGGCCTAAGATCAACGATCGCAGCCTTCGGCA
>JBEIPT010000246.1:0-5849 GCA_040376895.1 Lysobacteraceae bacterium
CAGCGAGCCGGTCGGGGCGGTTTCGACGCTCATCGGCCAACCCGACCCGGTAAGCCGGGCCACGGCGCGGAATCGAACAGCGCGGATTTGAACGGGGCAACCATCACAGAGCGGCTCAGGGTGTTAATTCTTTGTGAAGAACACCATATGGTCGCCAGCCTGTCAATCGCTTCGCCGGACTGGCTTCCGCGCTACGGATCAACCCTGCCAGCGAGCCGGATCGAGGTCTCGCAGCGGTTTTGGTTCGCTGAACAGGAATCCCTGCGCATACTCGCAGCGGAACGCCCGCAGGAACGCCAGATCGAGCTTGTTTTCCACGCCTTCGGCGACAATCGCCAGCCCCAGATTGTGGCCAAGGGCGATCACCGAACGGCAGATGGCCGCGCTGTCCTCGTTGTCGCTGAGTCCGGACACGAAACTTTTGTCGATCTTGAGCTTCTGGACCGGAAAGCGCTTCAGGTAAGCCAGCGATGAGTAGCCGGTGCCGAAGTCATCCACCGCCAGGCTGAGCCCCAACGCGCGCAGGCGCTGCATGATCTCGATGGCGTCCTCGTGGTCGTGCATCAGCACGGTTTCAGTGAGCTCCAGGACCAATTGCTCGGCCTTGAGTCCGTGCCGGCTGAGACCTCGTTCCAATCGGCCGACCAGTTCCTGATCACGGAACTGTGCCAGCGACAGGTTGATCGCCAGCTTCACTTCAACGCCATGCTGACGCTGCCATTCCGCCAGTTCAGCGCAGGCACGGCTGATCACCCAATCGCCAATGGGCACGATCAACCCGGATTGCTCGGCCAGCGGGATGAATCTGTCCGGCATCACCAGCCCTTGTTCCGGGTGGCGCCAACGCAGCAGCGCCTCGAATCCGTACAAGGTGCCGTGTTCTGCACTGACGACCGGTTGGTAATGCAACTCGAATGAGCCCTCGCGCACGGCCGTAGTGAGTTCGTCGAGCAAGGTCTTGCGTTCGATCAGCGCTGCGTGCAGCGCCTTCGTGAAGAACCGATAGGTGTTTCGGCCTTCGGCTTTGGCGTGGTACATCGCCAGATCGACTTTGCGCAGCAGTTCGTCGGCCTGGTCATCGTCGATCGGGCACAGGGCAATGCCGATGCTGCCACCGATCTGCACTTTTTGTCCGGACAGTTCGAACGGCCGGGCCAGATCCTCGATTGCCTTGGCGGCAATGATCGCAGCCTTCGTCGGGTCGTCCAGATTGGGTAGCAACAACGCGAACTCGTCGCCACCCAGTCGCGCCACGGTATCGCCACGGCGAACGCACATCAGCAGACGTTCGGCGACCGCGCGCAAAAGCTGATCACCTGCCTCATGTCCCAAGCTGTCATTCGCGAGCTTGAAGTGGTCCAGATCCAGAAACAGCAGCGCCATCAGAGTGCCGTCCATCTGGCAGCGTTCGACCGCGCGGATCAGGCGATCACGGAACAGCGCGCGATTCGGAAGGCCGGTCAGCACGTCGTGCGTGGCCAGCATGCGCACCTGCTCTTCGTTGCGCAGTCGCTCGGTGACATCACGCACCTGCACGTTGTAACGGCCGAACTTCGGGCCACGCCAGTAGCTCACCGAGACTTCCGCCGGGAACGCCGAGCCGTCGTGGCGCATGGCGCTGAGTTGTCGCACCTGGCTCGCGGCACGGCTGCCGACATCGGGCGCGTGGTCCGACTGGAATTCGGTACGCGGGTCCCAGGCCATCAATCGCTCGAAGGGCAGTTGTGCCCAATCCGACTCCACATAGCCGAGGATCTGGTCGCTGGAGCGGTTGGCACTCACCACAAGTCCGTCATCGTCGACCTGGATCAGCGCATCATGCGCCAATTCGGTGAGGGCGCGGAATTGTTCCGCGGCCGCTTCGGCGGCTTCACCACTCACCACGATCCGGTCTGCATACTCATTGATCTGGCAGGCCAGCAGGCCGATTTCGTCTGTGCTTTCCACACTGACATGCTGGCCGCGCTCCGGCGCACTGGCGGTGTTGAGCTGATCCGCCAGTTTCTGGATGGGTTCGACCAGCATCGCGCGGAGCATCCAGGCTGCCAAGGCCATCACCGCAACAATGGCCAGCACCAGTGCCGTGCCGACGCGGCGCATGATCGTGAACACCGATTCCCGGACCAGTCGTTCCGGCTGCACTACGACCAACTGCCAGTTCGATGTCGGCTGGATCAGATGGGTCAGCAATGCTTCTTCACCCAGCAGGGGGTCGCTTGCGACCGTGACCTGGCGCAAATAAGCGGGATGCCCGTCGGGCGCACGCAATTGCATGGCGATCCGGGTGGCCTCTTCAGCCTCGATGTTGGTGGTTGCTTCGTCGATTTGAGCTGCCAGCTCGCGCGTCTGGGTATCCGGGGCAATTTTCAGGGGCTCCGCCAGCCAAGCCGACATGGGCTGGAACTCGGGATGGCTCCCGGCAAACGAGCTCAGCTCATCAACCGGCTTCGGCAAGACCAAGGGGGTGGTGCCATCGGGTGCCGATGGCGTCGTGATCAGCAGCCCATTCCGATCCAGCGCAAACGCATAACCCTGGAACACTTTTGCCCGCTCAGCCAGGAAGGTCTGCAGGCCCGAGAGTTTGACGTCGACCGTGCTGACGCCACTGAACCGGCCCTCGGAATGCATGGGCATACTGCAGGTGACCATGGCCTCGTCGCTGTATGGGTCACGATACGACCGCGACCAGTAACATTCACCCGCCTTCTGGAACCGGGCCGGGACGTACCACTCTTCGTGGTGATAACCGGGGCCGTCGGGCGTGTTGTAGTCGTCGAAGTAGTTGAGTGTCCCATCGGCGGCACGACCCCAGAAAAAGCTTCGCCGTTCGAGTTCTGGGTCGAATGTGTAGGGTTCCGGCCAGATTCCGCCGCCGGCGATCAGATTCGACTGGCCGTCCAGATCGATGACGGTCGGAAGCAGGGATTTCCAGAGTGTCACGTCGTCTTTCGGCAATGCTTCGCCCAGTTTGCCGAGTGCGGCGGCCAAACCCTCGGCAATCGCCAGTTCGCGGTTCATTTCGCTGGCGAGTTGTTCGGCATTGATTTTGGCCACCGCCCGTTCGCGCGCGAGCAGCAACTCATACCCGCGGGCGTACAGCACCAGCAGCACGGCAGCCAGCATGGCTGCCAGAACCAGCAGCAACCCAAGCATGAGCTTCGCACGCAAGCTGCGATGAAAGGGGACACGCAGTGGCTGGATTTCGGTCATGCATCAATCCTTGATCAAGACTTTGGCGTATGCCGACCGCGCCCCGGAAGCGACACAAAACCGACCCAAACAAAAGGCCACGCCATGGGCTCGAACGCTGGCATGATGGCGACCGGAATGCAACGGTTCCTGAGTACAGTTGTGGGTCGGAGACCGCACACGGTCAGGACCGGAAACAAGCCCTGAACACGGTTCTTCAACACGCTGATATATATTCGGGGCACCTACAGATTACGGTTGACGAAACATGTCCCTGTCCGACGAACTCAAGCAGCAAGCCCTCGACTACCACCGCCAGCATCCGCCGGGCAAGATCAAGGTCACGCCGACCAAGTCGATGGTGACCCAGAAAGACCTGTCCCTGGCGTATTCGCCGGGCGTTGCGGCGGCGTGCGAAGAAATCGTGCGGGATCCGAACACGGCGAGCTTGTATACGTCCCGGGCCAACCTGGTTGCGGTCATCTCGAACGGCACGGCGGTACTGGGGCTCGGACCGATCGGTGCGCTGGCGTCCAAGCCGGTCATGGAAGGCAAGGGCGTGTTGTTCCAGAAATTCGCCGGCATCGATGTGTTCGACCTCGAAATCGACGAACGCGACCCGGACAAGCTGGTCGACACGATCGCTTCACTGGAGCCGACATTCGGCGGCATCAATCTGGAAGACATCAAGGCGCCCGAGTGTTTCTACATCGAGAAGAAACTGCGCGAGCGCGTCAAGATTCCGGTGTTCCACGATGACCAGCACGGTACGGCGATCATCGTCGGTGCGGCCGTCATGAACGCACTCGAGATCGTCGGCAAGAAAATCGAGAACGTCCGTCTGGCTGCCTCAGGCGCCGGCGCTGCCGGCATCGCCTGCCTCGACATGCTCGTGGCCCTGGGCATGCGCAAGGAAAACATTCTGGTCGTTGATCGGAACGGTGTGGTGTTCACGGGTCGCGCCGAAGACATGGACGCCGACAAGCAGCGTTACGCGCGTGACACCGACAAACGTACGCTGGCCGATATCGTGGCCGGTGCCGATATTTTCCTCGGCCTCAGCGCCAAGGACGTACTGAAAGGCGAGATGGTCAAGACCATGGCCGACAAGCCGGTCATTCTGGCCCTGGCCAACCCGTCGCCGGAAATCCTGCCGGAAGTGGCGAAGGCGGCGCGACCGGACTGCATCATCGCGACCGGTCGCAGCGACTATCCGAACCAGGTCAACAATGCCCTGTGTTTCCCGTACATCTTCCGTGGTGCTCTGGACGTCGGCGCGACCACGATCAATGAAGCGATGAAACTCGCCTGTGTCCACGCCATTGCAGCGCTGGCCCGTCGCGAGGCTTCGGATGTGGCCGCTGCAGCCTATGGTGGCAAAGCAGTCAGCTTCGGTCCCGAGTATCTGATCCCGCAGCCATTTGATCCGCGTCTGATCGTCGAGTTGGCGCCAGCCGTGGCGAAGGCCGCCATGGATTCCGGCATTGCCACGCGACCGCTGGCCGATCTCAACGCCTACAAGGAAAAGCTGCAGCAGTTCATTTTCCGTACCGGCTTGCTGATGAAGCCCATTTTCGAGCGAGCACGTTCGGAGCCGAAGCGAGTGGCGTTTGCCGAGGGTGAAGAAGAGACGGTGTTGCGTGCCGTGCAGACGATCGTCGATGAAGGCTTGGCGAAACCGATCCTGATCGGTCGGCCGGCAGTCATTGATCGCCGTGTGCAGAAGCTCGGGCTCCGGCTCGTGGCGGGTCGCGACTATGAACTGACGAACATCGACGACGATCCGCGCTTCAATCGTTATTGGCAGGGTTATCACGAAAACATGCAGCGACGAGGTGTGACGCCGGATGGCGCCAAGGCGATCATGCGTTCGCGTTCCACGGTTGTTGCCGCAACGATGGTCGAAACCGGTGAAGCCGATGCGCTGATCTGTGGTCTGGTTGGGCGCTACCACCGCAAACTCAAGCACGTGCTGGACGTGATCCCGCTCGACAAGGGCGTGGAATCGGTGGCGGCCCTGACCGCCGTCGCCAACGACCGCGGCACGTTCTTCTTCCTCGATACCCATGTGCAGGCCGATCCGACTGCCGAGCAACTCGCTGAGGCGACGCTGCAGGCAACGTATCGTCTCAAGCTGTTTGGCATCACGCCGAAGGTGGCGCTGTTGTCGCATTCCAATTTCGGGTCACACGACACTCCCAGCGCACGCAAGATGCAGCGCGTTCGCGAACTCGTTCTGGCGCGTGCGCCGCGTCTGGAAATCGAAGGCGAGATGCATGCGGATGCGGCCTTGAACGAAGTCATCCGCAATCGCCTGTTCCCGAATTCGCGGCTGACCGGAATGGCGAACCTGTTCGTCTGCCCGAACCTCGATGCGGCGAACATCGCCTACAACATCACCCGTCAGATGACCGACGGTGTGGCGATCGGACCGATCCTGATGGGCATCTCGAAGCCGGCCCATGTGCTGACGCCAGCCTCAACCGTTCGTCGGGTCGTCAACATGACGGCGCTGGCAGCGGTCGAAGCGCAGATCCGCGGCAAGATGGGCTCGCCGCCGGTTTGATTGACGCCAGAACCGCAAGAACCTCCTGTGGGATTGGTCCTGTGGGAGCGGCTTCAGCCGCGATGGGTTCCTGCCGAGGTGCCGTGTCATCGCG
>JBEIPT010000152.1:0-8511 GCA_040376895.1 Lysobacteraceae bacterium
ATGGCGAAGTTGGCGGTTTCGATCTGGTGGGTTCAGCGCGTGATTCAGGTCCCCGTCCGCGCCCACGTCGGCAATCATCATGGTGCCGTTCGAAGCATCAGGGTCAGTCGGCTATCGCTACTGTTGCTTGCCGCACGGGAGCCCACTCGTGAGCCCCCGAACGAATCGAGCCCCCCGATCAACCGCGACTTCGCTCCAGCATCAACAACATCGAAAGTCCGAGCAGAACACGCTCTTCATCCGCTTCATTGGCGAAACCGGCCTTTTCCTCGAGCTTGAACCGACGACCGATCAGTGAGGACTCCTTGACCAACCGGGCAACGACCTTGCCCGTCGTATCCGTCACCAGATAGGCCGGATGGAAGACGTAGCCGGACAGCAGACCGATGATCGGAATATCGCTGAAGATGGCATCCAGCACCTTGATCCAGGCGTTTTCTTCGCGAATCGTGAAATTCAGCGTTTGCCTTGGATCAAAAATCTCATAGTGAGCCTTGAAGATGGACGCCCAGCCCTTGCGGGCAATCTTTCCAAGATCGGCACCGGATGAATTCGTGAATGCATAGGCCGCCGAAAAATCCAGCCACTTGTTGGCCTTGATCGTGTAGAGCTTCTCCTTCTCCGACGAATCCCGACTGACGGTGATCTCTTCGAAGAGTTTGAACATCTTCTGCCGGACGTAAAACAGAGGCGACTGGCGCGCATCGGTGACCGAAAAATCACTCGACAACGTGGTGATCTTGAAAACGAGCGACAACGGGTATTGGTGGGTCATGGGCGTCTGCGAATAGTCTTTGCCGATGCTACCGCAGTGATCGCTGCAATCACCACTCGCGAACGCAGAGCGGCATTCCTGATTGGACCTGTGGTTTCGCTCAGCATGGCCGCACGAGCGCGCAAGAGTCTGCGCGCCCCACGCCGGAGCAATCAGAGAGGTGCATCACAGCTGCCGCTCAAGGCGACCACTTTTTCTGGTAGAGGGCCTGGGCCTGCGTCCACGACTCGGACCCAAAGCCCCCAGCACTTTGATGCGTGACCGCAATGGGCCAAGTCCCGACACGCAATCCGTTCTTGCGGGCGGTCCTGCAGAAGTCGAGGTCGTAGAAATGAAAATCAAACTGGGGGTCGAACAAGGTGCTGGTTTCGAGCAACCTTTTTCTGGCCACCGCGATGAAGAGACCATCAAGGAGCTCGCATGGGGCTGGCACTTGGCCCCAGGCATCAATTTTGGCAAAGGCTTGCTCACCATGAGCCACGGCCCCACTCAGGTAACTCGGATGATCGACCTCCCGGGCTGAGCCGAGAAAGCACCAGCCAACATGATTGGGCGGGACACGTCGGTTTCCGGCAACGCCGACGATGTCGAACTGCTGAAACGCTTCCTGCAGCCGAATCAGCAGGTGGTAGTCCTCAATCCAAACGTCGTCATGAATGAACAACACATGGTCCTCACAATCCGACGCGCCCAGGGCTGCGTTGTATCGGATTGGCAGACCGAGCGAGTTCGAATAGAACACATTCGCCACCAATGGCAAATGGCGCATTCGAAGCAAGGACTTACCCAACGCGGATTTGCTCCAGAACTCCTCTTTGCTCAACCGCGTGGCCGCAACCACTTCAATCTTTTTCATGGAACCACAATCTTCCCTAAAGTTACCGCTTCCGATGAAACTGTCCCGCAATGAATTGACTCAAGCACCGCCGACATCGACGCGACAATTCCGATGCACCAAATATCACAAAACCGGACGGCAGCGTCATGATTATCCAAACGGACGTCCAGTGACATCGACGTTTCACCAGCGCTTGAAGGTTCGACGCACAAGACCCGAAATGCTGGACAGCCCAACCACTCCATGCCATTTGACAAAGGCAGGAAGTACCGCTGGGCAGCCAGCTTGCCGATTGCCGAACCGGTCGTCACCCCTGCATCCACCGAGAAGCGGTAGTGAACGCCGATGTAGATCCGCGACGTGGCCACATCATTGACACGTTCATCGGGCGAATCGAAGCGGCGCAGCATGGACTCTTCGCCGGTCAACACCAAAGGCGGCGCATTGTTGCCGAACTCGCTTGAAATGACGGCACCCGCAGCCGCGGCGCTGAGGCAATGACCACAAGGATATTCCGGGTGGTAAGGCGTCCGATCCACTGTGGGTCGAGGCTGGTGGCGGCGTTGCCATCCTTATCAGCGTGGCGAATGGCTGTGATGGGACGCCGCATGATGAGGCCATCACAAGCGAAATCTGCCGCCAGACGACACGACATAGCCGGAATCACTTCTGGTCTGGCAAAGATCACATTGGGTCAATCGACGATCTGGATCAAGCCATTCTTGATCTCGACATCTTCGCCGCCGTTCAAGACGACCTCTTCCGAACCTTGTTTGATGACACAGGGGGCCGAGCCCTGCAAAGTGGCAGATCCGGTCGTGCCGCGATTGAACTTGATCGATGCCCGGGATCCACTGCACGTTGCAGCGAACTCGCGGTCTTCGCTGTCGAAGTTCCGGTAGTCCACATTGACTGCCGCAAAGCTCGGCTGAGCCGCGAACAGTGCGACGACAACACAGATTGCTCGAGTTGCTCTTGAGTACATGCTGGTCTCCTTGCTGGTGGAGCCCAAGCTCACCGCAAACCGATTCTTGACGCATCACACGGATACGCGATCCAGCCAGATCCAAGTCAAGGCAGTTCTGGCGTCACGATGGGAGTCGCCCAAGCCGCCGGACACCCCGGCTCATTTCTGAGCCTTGCGCCGAGCCTCGATCACATTCGGCAATCCGGCGACCTTGTTCAGAAGACCACTCAGTTGCGCGAAGTCGCTGACCCGAACCGCAAAATGCATCTCTGCGATGCCGTGGTCGGCGTCGAGGCGCGTGCTGGCCGCGATCACGTGGGCATCGGCTGCGGAGATGGCGGATGAGACGTCCTTCAACAGGCCTTTGCGGTCATATCCACGGACCAGGATTTCGATTTCATAGGAAAACTCGGCACGATGTCCCCAGGAGACTTCCATGCAACGATCGGGGTCTCGACGGATCAGGTTCTCGAAACTCGCACAACCTTGCCGATGGATGCTGACGCCCTTGCCGCGTGTGAGATATCCGATGATCGGATCGCCCGGAATCGGTTGGCAGCAGCGCGCCATCTGCGTAAGCAGGTTGCCGATTCCCTCGATGATGATGGCGTCCTTGTCCCGGCGTTTGAGCCGCGGTGGCTCGGCGGACATCTCCGGTTTTCCGGGCGCTTTCGGCTGTGCCAGCTCATGCAGCGCGCGCGCAACCTGACCGGTAGTGACCTCTCCGATGCCGATCGCGACATACAAATCATCCGTCGTCTTGAGATTGAAGCGTGCCGGTAGCGGACTCAAGTCTGCATCCGCCATGGCGACCCGCTTGAGTTCCTTCTCGACCAGTTCACGACCGGCAACCACGTTGCGTTCGTGATCGAGCTTGCGGAAATACGCGCGGACCTTTTCTTTTGCGCGCGGTGTCACCAGATAGTGGTTCGCAGCGATCACCCAGTCCCGGCGCGGCTCACTGACCTTCGCCACGACGATCTCGATCACATCACCACTGGCCGGTGCACTTTCCAACGGCACCAGACGTCCGTTGATCTTTGCGCCACGGCAGCGATGGCCTACTTCGGTGTGTACGTGATAGGCAAAATCAAGCACGGTCGCACCACGCGGCAAGTCGAGAACCTTGCCCTGCGGCGTCAGCAGATACACACGGTCATCGACGACGTCGGTCTGCAGCCCGGCCAGCAGCGCGGCATCCGACTCAGTGTCGGCCTTCGCTTCCAACATGTTCCGCAGGCCAGCGATCTTGCGCTCGAACGCCGCATCACCCGCGCCGCCTTCCTTGTATCGCCAGTGTGCAGCCACACCCAACTCGGCGTGGTCATGCATTTCCTGCGTGCGGATCTGGACTTCCAGCGCTTTGCCTTCCGGACCGATCACGGCCGTATGCAAGGACCGGTAGTTGTTGCCTTTGGGCCTGGCGATGTAATCGTCGAACTCGCCGGGCACCGGCGGCCACAAGGCGTGCACGACCCCCAGTGCGGCGTAACAGGTCGGAATGTCCTGCACGAGCACCCGAACCGCGCGCACGTCATAAAGCTGGTCCAGATCGACCTGCTTCTTGGTCATCTTTCGCCAGATCGAATAGATGTGTTTCGGGCGACCGGCGATGTCCGCCTTGATGCCCTGCGAGTCGAGTTCGCGCAACAGGTCGGACTGAACACGCTCGATGAACCGCTCGCGGTCACCGCGACGTTCATCCAGTGCCTTGGCGATGCGCTTGTACTGTTCCGGCTGCAAGTAGCGGAACGACCAGTCTTCGAGTTCCCACTTGATTTGCCAGACACCGAGGCGATTCGCCAAGGGCGCATGGATGTCCGCCGTCAACTGCGCGGCGGCACGCTGTTCGGACGCCGGCAGGTTCGCACCCTGGCGCAGTCGCACCAGTTGTTCAGCCAGCAGCACGAACACGACGCGCAAGTCCTTGATGATGGCCAGCAGCAGCCGCCGAAGGCCTTCCGCACCGCCACTGGTGCCCCGCTCCGCATAAAGTGACCAGACCCGCTGCGCTTCATTCTGGCCGTCCACCAAAGCGCGCAATCGAGGCGGCAACTGGGCCGGCACATGGGTACAGGCATGCCAGATACAGGCGCACAGGGTTTCACTGTCCACGCCCAAGGTGCGGAGAATGCCCAATACGGCCAGCAGTTTGGACAAGGGGTAGTCGGCACGGGGGGCCTCGGCATAAGCCGCGCACGCTGCCGCAACACCCGGATCGGCACGCCGATCGGTGCCCAGTCCGGCCAACCAGGATTCAAGACTATCGGGGGTTTCCGCCTGAGAGTGCTGCATCACTCAATGGTATCAGTCGGAACTTGGGTAGCAGTCGGAACTTGAGCATCGACGTCGAAGAACATCGATCGAGTGCATAAGCACTACAACCAGGCAGGCAACAACTTGGTCATGTGCATCCGGTCTGCCGTCGCCGGACCGACCAGCGCAAAACCGAGCAATTGGTCGTCGGGCCCGACAAAGCGGGCTACAACGCCCCGTTCGTCGCTCGTTTCTTCCCAACGCCCGGCCCGAGTGTCCATGGGCGGCGCCACGACCGTCGGTGCTGCGGGTGTTTTCACGGTCACCGGCATCGCGGGATAGGACAACTCGGTCGGTTCCCCAACGAGCGTTTTCGCAAGCACTCTGGCCGCCTGCATGATGGGCATGACATAGGGCAGGACCAACCCGCACACTTCGGCACAGTCACCCAGCGCATAAACATCCGGCTGACTGGTGCGAAGGAACCGGTCGACCTCGATGCCACGCCCCGTTACCAGGCCAGCTTCGGCCGCCAGCGAAGTCCGAGGCCGTAATCCGATCGCAGACAAAACCAGATCGGCGGTCAATTGCCTGCCATCGGCCAGCGTGACCAACAGATGGCCGTCGCCAGAATCGACTCGGTTGATGCTGGCACCCAAGAACCAATCCACGCCCGCCGCCTGCAGTGCCTGCTGAACCGCGCTCGCAGCCTGGTCAGGAAGGAGTCGGCCCAAGGGCCGATCAGCGATGTCGACGAGCGCGACCTGTTTGCCACCCAGGCACAAGTCATTGGCGAACTCACAGCCGATGAGCCCCGCACCCATTACCAGCACACGCTCGGCAGTGGCCACGCGCGAACGGAAGCGCAAATAGTCTTCCCAATCATTGACCGACAGAATCTGTTCGGCGGCATCGCCGTCAATCGGCAGACGAATGGGATCGGCACCCAGCGCCAGGACCAGTTTCCCGTAAACGATCGCGCCCTGATCCGTATGCACCTGATGCGCCGTGGTATCGATCGACAGAACCCGCGTCTGCGCCATTACGGTCATGCCCAGTTGAGCGGCCATCGCTTCGGCGCTGCTGGTGACCAGACTTTCCGGCGTTCGCCCGCTGGCGAATCCGTTCGAGAGCATCGGCTTGGAATAAAAGCCACCGTGATCGGCACTGACTACAGTCAGCGGTACCGACTTGTCGAGCTTTCGCAACTCGCGCGCGAGGGTATAGCCGGCAAGGCCGCTGCCGAGGATGACAATCGAGGTTTCTGGGTTCATTTCTGGAGACATCGCGCCTTAAGGGACTACTTCTGGCCTTTGCCAGCCTGAACACATGAAAGCTTTGCACGATATTCGCTCGCCAGACCCAAGCCCGCCGCTGCGGCCCGATCGAACCATTGTGCGGCTTCTGCACACCCGTCGGGACTGCGCGCCAGCAATCGGCCCACGTTGACCATGGCTTCAGGTTGCCCGGCCGTGGCCGCCTTGCGATACCAGATCAAGGACTGGTTGAAGTCTTCCGCGCGTTCCCACCATTCACCGAGATTGTTCATCGCCGAACGATCACCCCGTTCGGCGGCGCGCTTCAGCCAGGCTTCGGCATCAACCCGATCGGCCGAGGGCGCATCGGCACGGCCGAGCCACCAGCCGAGCAGACTCTGAGCTTCCTTTCGACCGGATTGTGCCGAGCGGCACAACCAACGGGTCGTACAGTCAGCACTGCCCTTGCCTTCATTGAGGCAGATGCGGCCGAGTGCTTCCTGTGCGGCAGCATGGCCACTGGCCGCAGCCTGCTCCAGGTAACGTCTCGATTCGAGCCCGTCGGTCACACATTGCGCCTGCCGGAATTGTCCTTCAGCACTGCCTAGGCCAGCAGCACGGAAGGCAGCATTGCAGACTTGTTTGGGGTCGGCCTTTGGGTCACTGCGCAGCCGTGTCAGGATGGCTTCAGCGGCACCCTGATCGTTGTTCTGTGCCTGATAGCCGATGCGCCATTCGGTGTCCGGCAATTGATCACGCAGGAATCGGCGGATGGCCTTCGCGGTGCTGACATCACCTTCCGCTTCCAGTCGGTTCGAGCGCACCCACAAAGTCACGGCCATGTTCGCCATGGCTTCACGCGCTTCGTTCGCCTTTTGCTTGGACCGGACCTGCTTCCGCAACGCAGAAAGCTCCTGTTCGGCCGGCGCACGCCAGTCCACAGCGGTCTTGTCGCGCGGGACCGTACATCCCGCGTCGACATTCGGCGTGATCAGCATCAACAGGGAGAGAAACAAGGCGGGACGCATCATTGGATTCATGGTTTGACCAGGGCGGACCGTTCCGGCAAGGCAACCACATTAACGGAAAGTCCCAGCAGTACGTGAATGAACAATGCATAGGCGGGAATCTGTGCATTGAAGTCGGCCAGTCCATGCAGCGTCATCGCCGACAGCCCCGCAAGAATGCCCACGGCGGCACCACGCAGAAGCCGATCTTCGCGATCGCGCAGCGCCTTGATGCAATGACGCACAGCGAGTCCGAGCATCGCCACGAACAACAGGAATCCAAGCACCCCGCGCTCAACCAGCAACTGCACCCAATCGTTGTGCGCATGCTGGTAATGCAGGTGCACGTTCGTCGGCTTGAACTCGCCGAATCCGCTGCGCCATGCGCCCACGCCAACGCCGAACCAGAAATGATCGCGCAACATGCCAAGACTGCCCAACGCGACCCGTACACGTTCGCCATCACTCGGTTCCACACCGCCAACCGCAGGTGCCTGACCGGTCGCTTCACCTGCCGCCAGTTCGACGGAGGCGACCACGGTCGTTTCCTGGAATCGTTGCTGCAGGCGGTCCAGCCCGAACCACGAACCGGCGATGATCACGTCGATCACGAAGATCGACAATACCAGCGGCAACAGCGCCGGTGGCCATGGTCGCCAGAACCAGAGCGCCAGCAAACCGGCTACAGCAATGCCGGCGGCAAACGCCAGATTGCCCATGCGTGATTGTGAAACGATCAGGCCGATCACGACGACCACCAGCAATGTACGGACCAGCAACTTGCGGCTGAGCAGCAACCCCAACCAACGCGCCAATCGCTGACGCCAGGTTTCGTCGTACAGGCGCGGACTGAGGTCGGCGCACAACAGTCCAAAACCGAGACCGCCGGCCACAGCGAGATAACCGGCAAAATGATTGCGGTTGATGAAGGGGCCGCGGGCGACGCTGGTTGCGTCGAGCGAAATGCCGAACAGCCCGAAGTCCATACCAGACAGAGTTGCCACCAGACCGAACATCGCCAGTGCGGCGGCATTTCCGAACCAGATCATCAAGACCCAACGCAGACGACGTCGAGAGTGCGTCAGCAACACAAGGCTTGTGGTCAGAACCAGTAGCGCCAGATGCCAAATCACTTGCCTTGGCACAGCCCGGGCATCCGCAACACCCAATGGCCCGGAAAACAGCCCGACCACCAGCATCAACAGCAACGCCGTAACCGCAATCCAGAACAGTTTCCGACCCTTGCGCAACAACTTTTCATGCCGGCGCGAGTCAAAGCGGCAAAAGGCCAGCGTTGCCGCACCGAACAGGAAACCTGCCGCGGCGATCCAGGGCCAGATCCAGTCGCGGTTGCTGCCCAGCAACCAGGGCGCCAGCGCTACCAGCAGGACCTGAGCGAGCCACAGACAACG
>JBEIPT010000032.1:0-14959 GCA_040376895.1 Lysobacteraceae bacterium
GTGTCGCGTTATTTTTTCTTGGTTTCGGGCGGGCGGCTCATCAAGCCGACCTTGGGTACGCCGGACTGCTGCAGCAGCACCATGATCTCGAATACTTGCCCGTATTCGATCCGATGGTCACCGCCGATCAGCACCGGCACTTTCGGATTGGACGCTACGAAAGCTGAAACCTTCGTGACCAGCGCATCGCGCTCGATCGGCTCGCGTTCAGCTTTGCCCAAGGTCAGATACAGCTTGCCTTCGGCATCGATGCTCACCTGGACCGGTTCGGAATCGATCGTCAGGCTCTTCGCATTGGATTCCGGCAACTCGATGTCGACACCGAGATTCATCAGCGGCGCCGTGACCATGAAGATGATCAGGAGCACCAACATGACGTCGATGTACGGCACGACGTTGATCTCGGCCTTGAGCTTGCGTTTGTGGCGGCGGGTCTGGGACATGGTGGCGTCAACGCATCACTGGGCGGAACCGGGTCAACGGTTCTCTTCCACGTGCGCCTGGCGTTGCAGGATGGCGGAGAACTCTTCCTGGAACACTTCGAAGCGCGAGCCAAGGCGTTCGGCCTTGGTGGCAAAGCGGTTGTAGGCCCACACAGCCGGAATGGCCGCAAACAGGCCCATCGCGGTGGCGATCAGCGCTTCGGAGATACCCGGCGCCACCATGGCGATGGTGGCTTCCTTGACGTTCGCCAAGCCCTGGAACGCAATCATGATGCCCCAGACCGTACCGAACAGGCCGACATACGGGCTGATCGAGCCGACGCTGGCGAGAAACTCGAGGCGATGCTCCAGACGGTCCATCTCGCGGCCCACGGCGGCACGCATGGCGCGCTGGGCGCCCTCCACCATGATCCGCGAGTCCATCTGCTTGCGCGAACGCAACCGGGCGAATTCACGGAAACCGGCTTCGAAGATGCTCTCCAGACCAATGCTGTCGCCGCCCTTGCCGCTGACGTCCTTGAACAGGCCGGCCATGTCGGTGCCCGACCAGAAGCGGTCCTCGAATTCGCGGGCACGTTTGTCGGCGTCGGACAGCATGCGGCTTTTCGCAAAAATGATCGACCAGGACGCGATCGATGCGGCGATCAGCAAGCCCATGACCAGCTTGACCGGCAGGCTGGCGCCCAGGATCAGCGCGAACAGGTTCAATTCGGAATGCATGTACGAAGCTTCTCTTTCAGGGATTCAGGGAGGACCACCGGCTTGAAGCTGCCGGCATCGATCAGGGCGACACGACACTCGAGCCCGACCAGGCGTTCCTGGTCATGGCTTCGCACCAACTGCTGCGTGAACCGCATGCTGGCTGCCCGGGCTTCCACCAACGTGCAGCTGACCGACAGTTCGTCGTCCAGGCGGGCGGGCCGGCGGAAGGATACCGAAAGCTCGCTGAGTACAAAGACCAGCCCGGTTTCGGCGGCAAAACGTGATTGGGCAATACCTTGGGCCCGCAGCCATTCCGTGCGTGCACGCTCGAAGAACCGCAGATAGTTGGCGTGGTAGACCACACCACCGGCGTCGGTGTCTTCGTAATAAACGCGGATTGGCCAGGAAAAGGCGGGTTCGGCAGGCATCCGTATAGTGTAACGGCATTACACCGCCAAACCCCGGCGGATCAGCCGATGCGCGTGAGTCCGTTCAGCGCAGCGTCGAGTTTGAAGCGCAGCTGGTTGAGGTCCTGGTTGAGCGATTGTTCGCCCAGACGCTGGGTTTCCTTGACCTGCAGCAGTTCATGCGCGAGGTTCAGCGCCGCCATCACGGCCAGACGATCGGCCGGCGCGCTGCGACTGGCGTTACGCAGATCGCGCATGCGGGAATCCAGCAGGCGTGCGGCCTCCATGAGACCAGTGCGCTCTTCCGGCGCACAGGCAACCAGGTAATCGCGGTCGAGGATATGAACTGAAATCGGGTCCGCACTCATCCGTTCTGCTCCAACGACTTGAGGCGGGCGATCATCGCTTCGACGCGCGAGCGAGCCTGTTCGTTCTTGGCCAGCAGATTCGCGCGTTCGGCTGCCAGCGCCTCCTGACTCACCTTGAGGCTCTTGTTCTCTTCGCCCAGACGAATACATAACGCGAGCAATTGGTCGACTCGCTCGGTCAGTGCGCGCATTTCGTCTTTGATTCGGGCATCCATCCGTGGATTAAGCCCAACACCGGGCTGGCGGTCAATGGGGGGCCGCCCGCCGGCGCAAAATACAGGGCTTACTCATGCTGCAGATAGGTGTAGGCGGTCAGGCCGGCATTGAGGTCGGCAGACAGTCGCTGCGCCTCGTCACCGGTCAGGCCGGCGGCCGCCAGCTTGGCCCGGAAGGCCGCCCGGAGCTCGTTCGGATCGAAGCCGACATAACCCAGCACCTTGTCGGCGGTGTCGCCGCCGCGGGCGTTGGAGAGCTCAAAACCCTGGCTGACGACCCGAACATCGACGGTGTCGGTGTCGCCAAACAGGTTGTGCAGGTCGCCCAACGTCTCCTGATAGGCGCCGACCAGAAAGAACCCGAGACGATAGGACTCGCCCGCACGCAGCGCGTGCAGCGGCAAACTGGTGTCCAGGCCTTCGGAGTCCACGTAGTGGTCGATCCGGCCGTCGGAGTCGCAGGTCAGGTCGGCGATGACCCCGCGGCGTTCCGGCGACTCGTTCAGCCGCTCGATCGGAACGATCGGGAACACCTGGTCGATCGCCCAGATGTCGGGCATCGACTGGAACACCGAAAAATTGACGAAATACTTGTCGGTGAACTTGTCATTCAGTTCGTCGAGCACATCACGATGGCCGCGTTCGTCATGCTTCAGGCGCGCGCGCACGGCGTTCGAAATGGCATAGAACAGCTGATCCAGCGCCGAGCGCTCGATCAGGTTGATGTGCCCCTCGGCAAACATGCCCTGCCCTTCGGCCAGGTAATGCTGCGCTTCGTGATAGAGCTCCAGCGGCGGACGGGAATCCCGCGCCGCATGGATTTCACGAAGATGCTTGAGCGGCAGGCACTCGCGCTCGGTCTGGGCAGGTACGCGACCTTCGGGCGCCAACTCGACTTCAGTGACGTTCGCCACCAGCACGGCATGGTGCGCCGTCATCGATCGACCGGCTTCCGTGATCATGTGCGGCGGCTCGATGCCGTGCAGGCGACAGGCCTCGGCAACCGGCTCGACGATCGTGCGCGCGTATTGCTCCAGACCGTAGTTGATCGAGCAGAAACTGCGCGAACGTGTGCCCTCGTAGTCCACGCCGAGACCACCGCCGACATCGAGATAACGGATGTCGAAACCGAGCTTGGTCAGCTCGGTGAAGTAACACACGGCCTCGCGCATGCCGCCGGCGATATCGCGAACGTTGGAGATCTGCGAGCCCATGTGGAAATGCATGAGCTTCAGGGAATGCCGCAGACCCGCCGCATCCAGGTCGGCCAGCAACTGCATGAGCTGGCCGGGATTCAGGCCAAACTTGGCCTTGTCGCCACCCGTGTTCTGCCATTTGCCGGCACCGATCGACACCAGGCGCATCCGCACGCCGATCAGCGGATCAACGCCGAGCGCACGCGATTCCTCGATCACCATCGCCAGTTCGCTGGGTTTTTCGATGACGATGAACACGTCGAGGCCCAACTTGCGCCCGATCAGCGCCAGCCGGATGTACTCGCGGTCCTTGTAACCATTGCACACCACGACCCCGCCGCGCGACAGCGCCAGCACGGCAATGAGCTCCGGCTTGCTGCCCGCTTCCAGACCGAACCCGCGGGTGCCCGCAGCCACCAGCTCGCTGACCACGGACCGGTTCTGATTGACCTTGATCGGATAAACGGCGGTGTACTGGCCGCCGTAGTCACATTCCTGCATCGCTTTGGCGAACGCAGCCTGCATCCGCCCGAGCCGATGCGCCAGCACATCGGAGAACCGCAGCAGGATCGGCAGCTTCAAGCCCTGCGCCTCGGCGGTCTTCATGACCTCCGGCAATGCCAGCTGCGGACCACCCGGGCCCAGCGGCTGCATCAACAGACGGCCCTGGTCGTCGACGTCGACGTAACCATCGCTCCAATAGGGAATGGAATAGGTTTGGCGCGCGTTGGCGGCGGTCCAGGTCATGATGTTGGCTCCGGGCCGTGAAAGGGCCGCGTAGTGTAGCGATAGCTGGCCCGGTTTCCCGGTGGATTTGCGGCGCCGGTCAACAACCATTCAACGAAGGATGCGCTTCGACACAACTTGAAACCGTATCCCGGGGCTGATGGCATAAAATCCGTAGCCTCCTGCAGCTCGACACTGGATCTCGATGGATCGCAAGCGCGAAATACTGATGCAGAACTGGGTACGCGCCCAGTTGAACGACAGCAAGCTGGTCATTACCCCGCTGACCGGGGACGCCAGCTTCCGCAGTTATTTGCGCACGAAAAGCCAGGAAAAGAGTTTCATCATCATGAACGCGCCTCCGGATCGGGAGGACATCGGCCCGTGGATCAGCATCGGGCGCCGAATGCGCAACGCTTCGCTGAACACGCCCGAGATCTTCGCCGAAGATCGCAGCAACGGCTTCATCTTGATGAGCGACCTGGGCGACACGACCTACCTGGACGCGCTGAACGCCGATACGGTGGACATCCTCTATCGGGACGCCATCAGCGCCCTGTTCGGCATGCAGCAGCGCTGCAAGGCCGACGACCTGCCCGTCTACGACGAAGCACGCCTGCGTGCCGAGATGAACCTGTTCCCGGAATGGTTTCTGGAGCGCCATCTGGGGCTCAAGGTCCGCGCCAGCGAGCGCATGATCATCGAGCGTGTGTTCGAAAAACTGGTCGGGTCCGCGCTCGAACAGCCACAAGCCTTCGTGCACCGTGACTACCACAGCCGAAACCTGATGCGTCGCGATCGCGACAACCCTGGCATCCTGGATTTCCAGGACGCAGTCCGTGGCCCGGTCACCTACGATCTGGTGTCCCTGCTGCGCGACTGCTACATCGAATGGCCCACCGAGAAAGTTTTGGTCTGGGTCAATCAATACCGCGACCGTCTGACCAAGGCCGGAGTGATCGGCGAACGCGAACTGCGCTTCAAGCGATGGTTCGACTGGATGGGCCTGCAGCGACACATCAAGGTCCTCGGCATCTTCGCGCGACTGAACTATCGCGATGGCAAAGCCGGTTACCTGAAGGACCTCCCGCGCGTGCTTGGCTACGTGCTCGAAGTCGCCGGCAAGAACAAGGAACTCGGCCCGTTTGCCGAATGGCTGGCCGACAAGACCGCCGACATTGACCTAACGCAGCCGCGCGAGGAAGCACAGTAGTAGTTCCTTCTCCCGTTTCACCGTCACGGGAGAAGGTGGCCGAAGGCCGGATGAGGGGCAGATTGGCCGCGAAGTCGGTTTTGTCACGAGCTTTCCCATCTGCCCTTCCGCATTTTCCCCAACAAGCGGGAGAAGAATTGCTCCGTTGGGCACCACCGCAGGCCTAGCCCGTCCCCGCTACCCGGAACGTATTGCGCCCCGCTGCCTTGGCCGCATACAAGGCGTCATCCGCCAGCTTGATGGCCACGTTGCTGTCTTCGACGCCCTGCAACCAGGCAATACCGATGCTGGTGCTGCACCGGATCGAGTAGATGTCGACGTTGATCGGCGGCTCCATCGCTTTGAGCAACTTGCTGGCGATACCGCTGGCCGCCTCGACGGAATCGCAGTCTTCGGCCAGGATGACGAATTCGTCGCCACCAATGCGGGTCACCAGATCTTCGGTTCGGATGCAGGCACGCAGTCGCTTCGCGAATTCGCACAGCACTTGATCACCGGCAGAGTGGCCATACCGATCATTGATCTGCTTGAAGTGGTCGATGTCGAGATACAGCAATGCGAAGCCATGGTGCTGTCGGTTGCCTCGGGACAAGGCAGTGCGCAGCGACTCATCGAACCAACGCCGGTTCGGCAATCCGGTCAGCGCATCGGTGCGCGAGAGTTCTTCGAGCTTGCGCTCGGCCTCTTTCATCGCAGTGATTTCGAACGCAAGCGAATACAGACCGCGCACGCTGCCGTCGGGCGCCCGGTCGGGAATGAAGCTGACCCGGAAATGGCGCTGCCCACCCGTATCGTTCATGCCGGTGGTCTCGAACTCCGTGGGCTCGCCCGCCAGAACTTTTTCCAGGTTGGGCCGGAGTTGCTCGTAGATCTCCGGCGTGCGCACTTCGGAAACCTTGCGCCCACTCAGCGTGCGCGGATCGGCATCAAAGACGGCCCGATAATGCGCGTTGACGAACCGGTACCGCTGGTCGCGGTCGAGATAGGCAATCAAAGCCGGCGTCTGGTCAGAGATGTTGCGCAACAAGCGCTCGCTTTCTTCGAGCGCCGTGTCACTGCGTTCCTTTTCGGACAATGCCGCGGCCAATCGCTGGTGCGAACGACGCTGCAACGAGAACAGAACGGTCAGCATCAACAGCGCCAGCACGGCGATGGCAATGATTGCGTAGTTCAACCGTTCGCGATCGCTGGCCGATTGTGCGCGCGCCCTGGCAAGCCCGGCCTCCGTCTCCAGTTGCTGCAGCTCGAAGTTCTGTTGTGCGTACTTGAGTTGCGCATCGAAGTCCTGCCCCGCCTGCGCACGCTCCTGCCGGTCGAGTGCGGCCTCGCGTTCGATCAGGGCATGGACCAAGGTGCGTGAGGCTTCCGGGTTGCTGCCGTGATCTACCTCAAGGCGGACCAGATCGCGCAAGACGCGCAAGGCATCACGATTCAGGTTCAAGGTATCAAACGAGCGATACGCGCCATTCAGACGTCGGCTGGCCTCCTGCCAGTTGCCGAGGTCGAGCGCTGCGAGACCCAGCACTTCCTGGCCCATGCCTTCCAGCTGAGAATTCTTCAACCGATCGGCCAAACCCAGGATTCGTGTACCGGCAGCGACCTGCTCGGCGGCATCACCGCGAGCACGTGCCAGTCGTGAGAGTTCCAGATCCAGTTCGGCCGCCAATTTCGGATCAGCCATGGTTTCAATGGCCGAGCGAGCGTTCGACAGGGCTTCATGCGCCTGTGCGGAATCACCGAGAAACCCACTGGCTCGTGCCAGATTGCGCCACAAACGTGCCTCGATACCCGGGGATTTCACATCACCCAATGCGGCGAGCCCGTCACGCGCGTTCTGCACGGCCACTGCGTGTTTGCCCAGCCGATCGCTCATCGACGACTGCGCCAGGAACACGTCGGCGAGCAGCTCTGCGTCGGGGCTCGCCTGCAAACGGATTCGCGCTTCCCCCAGAATCTGTTCGCCCTGCGCAAAATCCTGCAGCGCAATGCGTCCGCGCGCTTCGGCAATCTGGCCGCGAACCGCCAGCAGCGGCTGCTTTACAGCGTCGGCCGCCACCCGTGCCGCCAGCCCGGCATCCCGCTGGCACTGCCAGTTCGCCAGAACACGACAGGCGTTCGCCTTGGCGAGCAACAAGGTGGTTTGATCAAGACTGTTCGGGGCTGCCGCCACCAGCGCCTGCTCGATTTCACTCAGCGCTTCAATAGGCTCCTCAAGCGCGCGGTCTTCGAGTGGACTACGCGGCAGATTGGCGTGCACTTGCTGGGCCCGGGCCAAAGAAGGCAGCCCGGCGCCGACCAGCAAGATCAGGCACAAAAGTCCGTTACTCAGGCAGGCAAGCCCTTGCTTCAACGATTGCCGCACCATGTCACCCTGCGTTTGGCTCCAACGCCAAGTGTAGCGCCGGGCGTTACCTGCCGTTGAGTCGAGATCGCGTTTCCTTTCCGGTGGCGCACCCGCAGGTCGGGCTCTACCATCGGACCATGGAAATCCGACTGTGCGCAGCCTGCGCCCGATGGTCCGAACGCGGCTTGACTCGTTGCGCCTCCTGCGGGGGCGTCATCGTGCTGGGCGACGAATCCGACCTGCTCGGCAAGGAACTCGGCCGGTATCGACTGACCGAAGTGATCGGCAGCGGCGGAATGGGCATCGTGTTTGCCGCCGAACATGTGGGCATGGGTCGCCAGGTGGCGGTCAAAGCCTTGCTCCCCGAGCTCGATCACCGCGACGTGGCCGAGCGTTTCCAACGAGAAGCACGGTTGCTGGCCACACTGGTGCATCCCCATATCGTCGGCATTTTCGACGCCGACATCAGCGCCAATGGCTTGCCGTTTTACGTGATGGAGCGCTTGTACGGTCTGTCGCTCGGCGCTGCCCTGTCGCGCGTCGGGCGCCCGCTGACGCCGGCCGAACTGGCACCCGTGTTTCCCGGTGTCGCGCGTGCACTCGACCACGCGCATCGGCAACAGGTCGTCCATCGCGACCTGAAGCCCGAGAACATTTTCCTGGAGCACACCGCCACCGGCACGATCGCCAAGTTGCTCGACTTCGGCATCGCCAAGCGGCTTGACCAGGACACCGGTCAATCGCGGCTTACCCAAACCGGTGCCGTGCTCGGCACGCCCCTGTACTTGAGCCCTGAGCAACTCGCCGATGAGCCACTGGTCGCGGCGACCGACCAGTTTGCATTGGCGCTGATCCTCGCCGAATGCCTGATCGGCGCGCCGGTTCGCGAAGGCCAGAGCCCCACACGCATGCTGCGTCTGGCCATGCAGGGTGAGGTGCTGGACGATGTCCAATGGGACCGTATTCCACTACCGCTGAGACCAGTCCTGCAGCGTGCTTTGGCGTTCGAGCCCGACCGGCGTTTTTCCAGTTGCCTTGAATTGATCGAAGCCATGGGCCTTGATCAGATTGCTGCCGACGACGCATGGATTCGATCGCTCGGCCTCGGGTCGGCCCGGTCGTTGCCAACGCCGGCGCCGGTGACGACTGCGGAAACCAGCTTGCGCACGGCAGACATCAAGGTGACGGTGCCGACTCCGGTCCCGACCTTGGCCAACCGAACTACACCCCTGCCAACCGTCAACGTGCCGGCGGTGCAACAAAGGCAGCGGCGCTGGCCGGCGTTGCTGTTTGGCGCCGCAGCAATCGTCGGTGTGCTTGCTTTGATTTGGCTGCGGCCGGCAGCCAATACGTCCGGTGGCGAATCGGAATCGGCCACTTGGCCCGAGTTTGCCCAAGTGCTTCGCCAGACCCGGCAATGGACTGTGCCGGCCGACGCGGGATACCTGGCTGGTGCCGGGGATGGCAGCCAGGCTGTGCTGACCACGCGTGATGGCCTGTATCTGCAGTCACTGATTTCCGAAGCGCCGGCCGTTCGCCAGAGTGTCGACGGGCAGGTGTTGGGCAGCACGCGAATGGGTGAACTGATCGTGCGCCAGGGCGACACCATTTCGGCCCTGGACCCGCGTGGCAAGGAGAGCCGCGAGCGCGTCCTCGGCAGTGTGTCGGAGTCGCCCAGCTGGGTCGCTGTCGATCGTGCCGGTGAATGGCTGGTGTGGGTCGATTCAGGCCACCTGAATTGGGTTCACTCCGAGTACGAACAGCAGAGCGGGCAACTCGACCTGGGCGGCGCGAAGGTGTCGTTCTTGCGGGTAGAAGCCGGCATCGCGGCGCTGGCGCTCGAGGACCCACGTGAATTGCTGGTGGTGCGATTGTCCGATGGCGCTCCCCTGTATCGGCAGGCCCACAACCAGGGGCGTGTATACGATCTCGCGATGCTGCCTGAACAAGGCAAAGTGGCCTTGTGCGGCTTTTCGCCGGAGGTCGAGGTATTCGACTGGATCGAAGCGAAGCTGCCGCAGAAAGTCCCGGTTGCCACCCAATGTGCCGCCGCCATCTGGCTGCCCGATGGCCCAGGCCTGCTGATCCGTGCCGACCGACAATTGGTGCTTTGGCAATCCACTTCGCGCCAGCAGTTGCCGTGGCCTGGACGCGCCATTGGCCCAGGGGGCGATCTACCCAGATTCGCGCGTGCCGGCGGAACCGTCTGGCTGCATGAACCACTGGACCGAACGCTGACCGGGTTCACGGTCGGACCACAATCATGGACTGGCCTCAATGAACCTGCAGGTGCCGAGGCGTGGGATCTGGCGGTGGACAACGACAGGATCTATGTCGGCCTCTCGAATGGGGCACTCCAGGTCATCGAACCGACCGGGACCCGCGTCCTGAAAGTGCATGACGCCGGCATCACCGACCTGGTCGACGGTGGCGACGCAATCGCCAGCGCATCGGATGACCGGACGATGGCGATCTGGCGCAAGCCGGACATGGACGTGTCCTGGCGCAGTCGCGGCCACGAGTTCCTGATCAATCAACTCTGGATCGCACCGGACCGGAGCAGCATTTGGTCGACGTCTTCGGACGGCCAGATGAAACAATGGCGCTGGCCCGATCTGAGCCCGATGGCTCAAGTGGATACCCGCGAATTGCTGGGCGAGGAAACCCTGTCGCTGCATGCCATCTGGATGAATGCGCGGCAGGACCTCGCCCTCCTCGGGACGTGGAACCGGCGCCTGCTCCTGCTCGGCAAAAGTGATGAAACATGGAGCGCCGCCTCAGTGCAGGTTCCGTCGGGCGGTGGCTACCGATTGCTGGAAGTGCCGGATCTTGATGTAGTGCTGTTGCTGGGTGTGTACCCAGGGACCCTGCATGCTTTCGACTTGCGGCAACAGAAATTCTTGCCGCTCCCCGATTACGGCTTCGACCTTTTTGGCCTCGGTGTCGGCCCCGAACCCGGCACCGCGGTGGCCGCCGGTGATGGGGGATTGATCCTGCTTCGGTTCCATCGTGATGCGGAACAAGGCCTGCACTGGCAGCATCGAGCACGCCAGGCGCCGGCATTCGGCGTCATCCACTCCGTCGCAATGGATTCGCCCAAACAACGCCTGCTGCTTGCGAACGGTGAGGGGGTGGTGTTTGCCGTGCCGGCGGCGCAGCTGCGGTTTCCGCCGGCCAAGTGATGCCTCCACGGACGCAAGGTTCGTGGGGCACGGATCGTTCTCCGATCAGTTCAATGATTGATGCGTGAGGTGGTCCCGGTTCTCACGTTTTCTTCCGAACCGATTTGCCATTCACCGAAGGCATTGACGTAGAAGTTCAGGATCCGCACCCAGCCTTCTTCGACTTCCGTCGCTGTCCGATAGAGAGTCTTCACCGTGTACGTGGCTCTGACCGGATAGACCACGGTACCTTCACTGGCGTTGCCACGATCCTGCGCATAACTCCAGTCACGCGACCGGCCGATCTGGACGGCTGTGACATCGACTTTGACAGCACCCTCCTCGCCGGGCGGCACTGCTTTTTCGCCTTTGTGACATCGGATGACCAGGCGGATCACTTCGGGATCGGGTTCATCCCCGTTTTCGACGGCAGTCTGTTCGACCGGACACTTCAGAAAATCGCCAGCCGCCGCCGGTTCGGCTTGGGGCCGGGCTTGCCCCATCAGGGTTCCGACCCGTGCCGGCGCCTGGGCAGCAGGAGCCGCTTGCGGCGCGGGCGCAGCTGGAGTAGCTGGCGCCGCTGCTGCGGTGCGAATGGCGCGGATATGTTCGACGCGGCAGGGGTATTCCACCTTGTTCGAATCGGCTTTGACGCGATACCAGCTGCCATCCGGCTGATCACCTGGCTTGAATTCCTGAACGGTGCCGGGCTCGAACCATTTCTCGTGCTCGGGTGCGAGTGAGCCGACGAAGTTGCACTCGACCCGATCACCCGTGCTGTAGGTCGCTTGAGCGGAGACCGTGAATCCCCCCATGGACACCGCCAGACAAACCAACGTGGCAAACACACGACGAAGTGAAGACGAATTGCGGTTGGGCATGATGGGTTCCGTGTGGCCGCTGAATGACTGCTTCGAGCGTACTGGAGTTTGAGTTGCACCAAACCCCGGGCAAACAGCCCTGACCGCCGTCACATCAACATGCCAACAGGATTTACATTCGTGCCATGGCCACAATGCCGCACCGGTGCAAGACGCATTCATCCCGGAACGTATCGTCAGCCTGGCGCACAGATCGAAAATTCCGCCGACACCATTGACGCAAATCAATGCCCGCTCATCCGTTCGCGATACTTTGCGCCCATGACCGATCCGATCACCATCGCCCGCCGCTGCCTGCCGCTCATCGACCTGACTTCGTTGAACGAGCAGGACACGCCGCAAGCCATCCGCGATCTCTGCGACCAGGCGGCCACGCGCTTTGGTCCGGTTGCGGCCGTGTGTGTGTATCCGGAACACGTGTTTGGTGCGCGTTTGCACCTCGACTCGCTGGGTGCGTCGGTCATCCGCGTGGCCACTGTGGTCAATTTTCCGGATGGCAGTGCCGACGCGGCACGCGCCGAGCGTGAAGCCCGACGTGCGGTGTCGGCCGGTGCCGACGAAATCGATCTGGTGTTTCCGTGGCGCGCGTTCCTGTCGGGCGACACCAGTGTCGGCATCGACATCCTGCAGCGCTGTCGCAAGGCCTCTTCGGGCCAGGTGCTCAAGGTGATCCTGGAGACGGGTGAACTGAAGGATCCCGAGTTGATCCGTGCGGCGGCCGACATGGCGCTTGCCGAAGGGGCCGACTTCCTGAAGACCTCGACCGGAAAGACCAGTGTCAGCGCCACACCTGAAGCAGCAAGAATTCTTCTGGACGCTGCGCATGAGGGAGGCACCCAGTCGGGCGTGAAGGTCGCCGGTGGTGTGCGGCGTGTCTCCGATGCCGGTCTTTACCTCTCCCTGGCTGATGCCGTGTGCGGTCCGGATTGGGTTCGGCCCGGGCACTTCCGGTTTGGCGCCAGCGCCTTGCTTGCTGATGTCCTCGCTGTATTGGACGGCGGGACGCCCACCCAAACAAACGGGTACTGACGTGGCACTGAGTTCGCACTCAAACAGCCCGCAACAACTGATTGCGGCCGTGCGTGGAGCGGTTGCCATGGCGCACGGCGACGGACAGAACGGATCCATCGCGCCACTTACTGGGGCGGAACGACGGCCATGAGCCGGGCCTTGCTGGTCGTGCTGGATTCTCTCGGGATCGGTGCCGCACCGGATGCCATTCGATTTGGTGATTCGGGCGCGGACACACTCGGCCATATCCGTGCCCATTGTGCGTCCGGACAGGCCAATGTCGAACGCAGCGGACCGCTGCGTATCCCGAACCTGGATCGACTGGGTTTGCACTACGCGTGGTCCAGGGCCCACGGTTTGCCCGTGAAGGATCCGGGCCCCACCGGCAGCACCTGCGCCGTGTTGCGCGAACGATCGACCGGCAAGGACACCACGTCCGGACATTGGGAACTATGTGGCTGCCCGGTCGACTTCGACTGGGGCTATTTCCCCGACTGGCAGGACAGCATGCCGAAGTCTCTGCTCGACACCTTGTGCCAGCGCACGAACTTGCCGGGTGTGCTCGGCAACTGCCGCGGATCGGGCACCGAACTGATCAGCCGCCTCGGCGAAGAACACATCCGGACCGGCAAACCGATCGTCTACACCTCGGCCGATTCGGTGCTGCAGATCGCAGCCCACGAGCGCCACTTCGGCCTGCGCCGTCTTGATGACGTGTGCCGGGTTGCGCGAGAACTGGCGGACGAATGGCGCATCGCCCGAGTGATCTCGCGGCCATTTGTCGGCGAATCCGCCAGCACGTTCCGGCGCACCGGCAATCGCCATGATCTGGCCGTGCCGCCGCATGCGGCCACCTTGCTGGACGCCCTGCTCGAAGGCGGCCGAGAAGTGATCGGCATCGGCAAGGTCAGTGACATCTTCGCCGGCCGCGGCATCAGTCGTTCCCTCCCGGCGACCGGCTTGCCCGAGTTGCTTGATGTCACACGCGACACGTTTCGCTCGGCACCCGATGGCAGCCTGGTGTTCGTCAATTTCGTCGATTTCGATTCGGAATACGGGCATCGCCGCGATGTGCCGGGATACGCACGCGCACTCGAATACGTCGATCAGCGGCTGCCGGAATTGCTCGACCTCGCCGGGCCGGGTGATCTGGTGATGTTGACGGCCGACCATGGCAACGATCCCAGTTGGACAGGTTCTGATCACACCCGGGAATGTGTGCCGCTGCTTGCGATCGGCGAGGGTGTGAAACCGGGATTCGCCGGCATTCGCGACACGTTTGCCGACCTGGGCCAGACCCTCGCACGCCACTTTGGCTTACCCGCACTGGCCCATGGCCACGCCTTGCCCGGAGCACTCTCATGAGCACGCCGCACATTGCCGCCACACCCGGGCAATTTGCGCCAACAGTGTTGATGCCGGGAGATCCACTGCGCGCCCGTCACATCGCCGAAACCATGCTCGACGACGCGCTCGAAATCACCTCGGTACGGGCGATGTGCGGCTTCACTGGAACCTGGAAAGGGCAAAGAGTCTCGGTGATGGGCAGCGGCATGGGCATTCCCAGTGCATCGATCTATGCCACGGAATTGATTCGCGAATACGGCGTCAAACGAATCGTCCGAATCGGTACCTGTGGTGCCGTTGCCGAATCACTCGGCTTGGGTGATCTGGTACTGGCTGCGGGCGCGTGCACGGATTCCGGCGTCAATCGGACGCGCTTCGGTGGCATGGACTTTTCCGCGATCGCGGATTTTGATCTGTTGCACTGTATCGCTGCCCAGGCGAAGACCGAACAGCAAAGACTGTCGATCGGCAATGTCTTCAGCGCCGATTTGTTCTATTCGCCGGACACCCGACTCGTCGATACGTTAACCAGGATGAACGTCCTCGGCATCGAGATGGAGGCCGCGGGTCTGTATGGGCTGGCGGCCGAGTTCGGCGCGCAGGCGGTCGCGGTTCTGGCCGTATCCGATCATCTGCGACGCGCCGAATCGTGGCCATCCAGCCAACGCCAGTTGGGCCTGGACGCCATGGTGCGACTGGTGCTGGACGGACTGCTGTCCGGCGGGTTTTTGGCGAGTCCGCAGGAATCCTGATGCTTCGCTGTGCGACGCACAAGGGCGAAGTGCTTGCCTAAACCCCTCCCAACCCTCCCCGACCATCGCGGAGGGCTTTGGCCAGTCCGAAACTTCGTGGCATCGCGGGGGGAGGCGCGCCCACCCGGGCATGCGGGGGGGCCATATACTCCGGTGGGGGCGGGGTCCCCCGCCGGGCCCCAGCGGGGGCAAC
>JBEIPT010000120.1:0-9510 GCA_040376895.1 Lysobacteraceae bacterium
ACCGAAACCAGTCCGACGCCGATCCTTGCGATCTGGTGCAATGCACGCCTGTCCGACCTGGAAACAGCAGGGGAGCGCGCCAATGCTCAGGTTCAGGCGCGGGCTTGCCTCGATGGCTTGTCCGACTCGACTGGCCGTCTGGAGCGACTGGCGCGTATCCAGGCTGCGTTGACACTTGAACAGATCGACGAAGCCAGCGCATTGTGGACTGGCCTTGACGACCGTGAGCGACTGGCCGCTCATCTGCATGCGCGAGTGCTCGCGGATTCTGGCGATCTCGAAGCCGCCGAACAAGTCATGCGCACCGTGGGCGAACGTGATGCCAGTGACGGCCGTGCCTGGTTCCAGGCCGGCAAGTTCGCGATCATGCGCGGGGACGCCCGGGTCGCGGTCGACGACTACCTGGTGCGAGCGCAGGTTGTCGCCAATCGCCAGGCTGATGCCCAACTGAGAGCCGATGTGGCCAATGCATTCGGCGTTGGATTTCGTCGATTGGGCCAATTGCAGGCTGCCGCGGATGCCTACCGGCAAGGTGCGACCTTGCAGGAACAGGCGGGCAATGCGCGTGGTCGTGCCACCAGCATGCAGAATCTGTCTTCGGTGTTGTCCACCCTCGGTCGCTTCGACGAAGCCGCCGAAGCTTTGGCCACGGCTGAATCACTGATCCGGCCACTCGGCGATCAAAGGGCGCTCGCCGATCTGCGAAATGAAGTCGGCGTGCTGGCCGAGGAACGCGGTGACTTCCCGTCCGCATTGGCCGCGTACCGCGAAGCACTGAACATGCGTCTGCAGCGACCGGATCAGCGGTCCGTCGCCGAGAGTCTGCTGAACGTTGGATTCGCGTATTACCAGATGGGCGATTTCGCGAATGCCGAAGTCCATTGGCAACAGGCATCGGAGCGGTTCGGTCGCGAACAGGATCTGTTTGGTACCGTGCGTGCCCAGCAAAGTCTGGGTCTCGCCTATACGGCCCGCGGTGATTTCGTGCGTTCACGCGCGAGTTTCGAGCAGAGTTTGAAGGTGGCGGAAGCCAATCAGATGGGTGAAGAACGTGCGGTGGCGATGGCCGCGTTGGCCGAGCAAGATCGGCTCGAAGGAAAACTCGACAAGGCAAAGGAACGCGCGAATGCGGCACTGGCGCTGTTCGAGGCCCGCGAGAATCCACGTGGCATCACGGAAATGAAATTGCTGCTGACGAGTCTTGCGATCCATCGGCGTGACGTCGAGACCGCCAGCGAGTTGCTCGCCGAGATGGGCGCCAACCTGGGCAATGTCGAACAAAGAGCAATGTGGCATGTCCGTCTTGCGCAGACTCATCTACTGAGCGGCGACCGGACAGTCGCTCGCGATCACGCCAGCAAGGCCATCAAGTTGGCGACCCAGGCGCATACGGCACAAGTCAAGGTCGAGGCCGAACTCGAGCTTGCGGGTGCCTCAACACGCAACGAAGGTTTGGCGCTGTTGGCACAGGCCGAAGCCGATCTCGCCGGATTCGCTAGCGTGCCACTGCAGCTTCGCCTTTATGCGGTCAGCCAAAGCCTCAATCGCGACAGTTGCGCAAACGATCACCAACTGGGCGAGGCCAGCCTTGCCAAACTGCCGGGATTCATCGGGGCTCTCCCATTCTTCGAAGCTGCCAGCCAATGTAGGCAATTGGATTCAGCGCAACAGCAGCGCGCACGCCAA
Organism: Lysobacteraceae bacterium; assembly: GCA_040376895.1. Classification (GTDB taxonomy): domain Bacteria; phylum Pseudomonadota; class Gammaproteobacteria; order Xanthomonadales; family Ahniellaceae; genus Ahniella. Next base: position 1,687 of record JBEIPT010000120.1, read on the forward strand.
CGGGCAGGTGAAACCTTGCAGCGATTGATCGACGGGGTCGCAGAAGCGGACCGCGCGTTCCTGCTTGAGTACCAGGCACAGCAGACCGCGACACCATGAACCCCGACGAAGACACCGGAAACATTGCCGCGGAACTGAATGCCCTGCGCGCGGAGCAAGCGCGGATTCGGCAATCGATCGGCCAGGGCGACCTGAAATTCCGCCACCTCGCCCGTTCGGTGTTTCGCGTGACCGAGCAGGAGCGTCGGCGTCTCGCGCGCGAACTTCATGATGGCGTTGGCCAAAAGCTCGGCTCGGTGTTGCATCGACTGAGCCGACTCGAACAATCCGATTCGATTTCGGAGTCATTGCTCGAACAGGTTCTGACCAGCACACAACTGGTGCGGGATTGCCTGCACGAGATCCGCGAAATTTCGCGTTTGATGCGGCCGCAGATTCTGGATGATCTCGGCCTGGTGCCGGCGCTGGAATGGTTGTTGCGTACCATGTCGCAAACACACGGCTTTACGGTGACGGCAGACCTTCAGGACCCAGGTCTCGCCAATGACGACGATCTGGGAACGCTCCTGTTTCGGGTCGCGCAAGAGTCTTTGAACAATATCGGAAAACATGCAGGCGCAACCGAGGTCGTGTTCCGGCTGGGCGGCAAGCTGGATCGCATCACGCTGCTGATTGCCGACAACGGAGTCGGTTGTGACCTGGAGGCCGCGTTGGCGAAAGGCAGCGACGGCGAAAGCACCGGTTTGTCAGCCATGCGCGAACGGGTGCAATTGTTCGGTGGACACATTGATTTCCGCAGTGCGCCTTCCGATGGCATGCAGGTGCGTGTCAGCATCCCACGCTCTGAATCGAGTGTCGTGTCCCCGCCATGAATCGCCCTCCCATTCGCGTCCTGGTTGCCGACGACCACACCATCCTGCGCGAAGGTCTGGTAGCGCTGATCGCTGCCAATGCCGATTTCCTGGTCGTGGGTCAGGCAGCTGACGGCGCCGCTGCCGTCGAGATGGCTCATCGCATGTCTCCCGAAGTGTTGGTCGTGGACCTGTCGATGCCGAAGCTCAACGGCCTGGAAGTCGTGCGGCGCCTGCATCAGGAACTGCCCGAACTGCGCGTTCTGGTGCTGACCATGCACAGCGAGGAGGAATACGTGCTGCATGCGGTGCGTGCCGGAGCCGCCGGTTTTCTGCTCAAGGACAGCGCCGGTACGGAACTGCTTGACGCGATACGTGCTCTGGCCGCCGACCGAGGCTATTTTGGTACGCATGCAGCGCGGGTCATGGCACAACAGGTGCAACGCCCGGGCGTGCCACTGACCGATCCGTATCGTGACCTCACACCCCGCGAGCGCGAAGTGTTTCACCTGATCATCGAAGGTCAGACGACCAAGGAAATCGCCAAGCATCTAGACATCAGCGCCAAGACGGCCGAGAACCACCGCTCACGCGTGCTGGAGAAAATGGATGCGCGCAACACCGCCGAACTGATCCGCTACGCTGTCAGACACGGACTGATGGATTGAATGTCACGGACACAAATCTTCGGCTTCGAAACTGTCGTCGAACATTTGTCGCACCGGGTCGTACCAAGCCACTGCACCTTGCTGCTGCGTGCTGACATTGCGTCCGGGCGCCGCCACGAACACACCGCCGGACGAGGCCGACAACGCCCAGCCGGACAGGTCGCCCAGTCGCGGCGCTCTGAGTTTTAACGACCCTGTTTCGATGTAGCCGCCGAGTTCTTCGCGGAGATTCGTCAACAGGCCACAGCCAGGCGCCGGAAAGACCGCAGCGAACGGCGAAGTCACCCAGACATCGGCATTGCGCGAAGCGAGATTCCAACCGAACCGTTGACGCGCCAACGGTGCCGTCGGCAAGAGACTGCCAAGATTCTGCCAATTGCTGACCGGGCGTTCGAACCAATGGATACTGCCCAGGTGATCGTTTCGGCCGGGCGCACCAACCACCAGCCGGGTGGCGCTCAGCTGCAGTGATCGCCCGAAGAGGTCGCCATTTGCAGCATTCGGCGCCAGCACTTTCTGTTCGGGTGCCCAGAGGCTTCCGCTGCGGGTAAACAGGTAGACGGCACCACGTGCGTAAGGACTGGACGGCCCGTTGCCGCCGTCGAATGGGGCTCCTATGGCAATACGGTCGCCCTGGATGGCTACAGCGTAGCCAAAGCGATCACGCGCTGCGCCATCCCAGGCGAACAGATGCGATTGCAGCGCCCACTCGCCGAATTCGCGAACGTAAACGTAAACGGAGCCTCGGTCATTGTCGTCACCGGGAGCGCCAATGACCAATGTGTTGCCGTCAAACGCCATGGTCGCGCCGAAATCGTCGCCGGTCGCGCCGTCTTTGGCCACCAGTACGCTCTGTGCGGTCACCACTCCGGCAGTGGGGCGCTGGTAGACAAACACCGCTCCGGCATTCTGATGCGGAGCGGACACAAACAGGTCGGCGCCCGACAGCGCCACTTCGGCACCGAAGGCATGGCCGCTGGTTACGGTCAGGTCACTCAGACGAGCTTCCTGCAGGCATCCCTGGTTTTCACAACGGAACAGATAGGCAGCGCCGGCCTGATCGTTTTCTCCCGGCGCACCCGCCAGCAACAGATTGGCATCGGAGGCGACCGAATAGCCGAATTCGTCCGCCAGTCCTGAGTTTCCGGTGACCAGCCGCAGTTCACCTGCACCGCCGGTATCGGCAAATGCCATCAGGACCAACAGCAAACGGGTGCGGCAGCGGTTCATCGACACTCACCTGGCAAAGATCATGCCGACATTAGGCGCCCCTGCCGAACCGCTTGCAAGACAGACCTGAGGGTTTTCCCGGATCCCACATGTTGATTTTGGCAACACATGGGCGCCGGGATGGCCAAGGTGGGTCAGAAGCCGCCGCTGCTGCCGCGTGCGCGCACCGATTGGGTCGTTGCACCATTGGCGTCAACACAGGTGGTCAGAATGTCGCCGTTCGCCAGCACGACGCTGGAACATTCCGGAATACCGTCGTCCTGTGCGGGATCGCGGGCAGCCGAAACCGCGAACGCCGCGAGCGACAGGACGATTGCAGCGGTAAAGTGAAACTTGCGCATGGTGGATTCCTCGAGTTGTGCCAGCCGAAATTGACCGGCCGTGAATACTCGGAATAACTGGGTGCCATCACTCAATCCGGTATCACCGGATCGTTCAACTCGACCCGTCAGTGGCCGGGCGCGGGAATCAGTGTCGTCGCCACGTGCTGCACGTATTCCTCGTATTCGTCCGTGGACATGCGCGGCAATTTCATCTGCAGCATCAATTGCAGGAATCCGACATATGCGGCATAGGCGAGGCGCGCACGATTCATGGCTTCGCGTCGATTCATGCCCAGTGCCCGGTAGGCCAATCCGAGGAAGGCGATCCGTTTCTGCGACAGGCGCTGCATGACCGGCTGCACGACCGGATGGTCGACCTGGTTCAACAACGCGCTGTAAATCACGTGCGAGCGCATTTCGCGACTGGTGCGCACAAAGAGCTCACGCAGACGCTCGCCCGGATCTTCGATATGGGCAAGCGGATCGAATACACGCTCCTGGTCGGACGCTTCCCATTTTTCCAGGGCTGACTTGAGCAAAGCCTCCCGGGACGGGAAATGCCAATAGAAGCTGCCTTTCGTAACGCCCAGCCGCTTCGCCAGCGGCTCGACCGCGACCGCTGCAAGTCCCTGCTCCGCAATCACGTCCAAGGCAGCCTGAAGCCAGTCCTCGGCAGACAGGCGCGGCTTTTCGGAGGGGATCAGGGAACTGTTCAACATCGCAGAGGGGGTTTCTTGACAGTTTTGTGGCGCTGATTGGCAGAGCGTAGCCCGAAGGTTTCGGAAGCCGCAATGTCCGGGCAAACACCGTTTCAGCGAGGATTCGGCCTACCGAGGCTAACACCATACGCCACCGTATTGACAAACAAGCGTTTGATCGACCATACTCCGCCGTATGGTCGCCATGCCCGCCCGTATCGCACGTCCGCCCGAGCCCGAATCAAGGATGCTCACGGGTAGTGACGGCCATCCGTTGCGGGCCGACTTTTGGTCGGGCGCCCAGCAAGCCTCGACCCTCCGCCCATTGATGTTTGCGCATGGTTTCGGTCAATCCCGGCTGTCGTGGACTGCAGCCGCAGAGCAGATGTCGGAGCTCGGTCATCCGTGCTGGACACTCGACGGTCGAGGCCATGGTGAAAGCGCGTGGAACGCAGAATACCGCCCGTACACCATCGATCAGTTCATCGGTGATGCCGAACACGTCGCCAGCAGTCAAACCAAACCGCCGATCTGGATCGGCGCCTCGATGGGCGGCCTCATTGGCATCGCGCTGGGCGCGCTGAATCCCGAACTGCTGCACGCCTTGGTACTGGTCGACGTCACCCCTCGCTGGGAAGAAGCCGGTGTCAATCGCATCATGGATTTCATGCGGGCCCACCCACATGGTTTCGCCAGCGTCGAAGAAGCCCAAACGGAAGTGTCCCGGTATCTGCCGCATCGATCCCAACGCGCCGAACCCGATCGCCTGCGGCGCATGCTGGTGCCGATGGCCAATGGCCGCCTGCGCTGGCATTGGGACCCACGACTGCTGGAAGACATCGGTCGTAGCGGCACTGCCGAAATGGCCCGCCTGGCTGACGCCGCACGTGCGCTCAAACTCCCGGTACTGCTGATCAGCGGCAGTCGAAGCGACGTGGTTTCACGCCAGACCATCGAAGAATTCCAACTCCTGGTGCCGCATGCCGAGCACCGGGTCGTCGACGACGCCACCCACATGGTGGTGGGCGACGACAACCAGAACTTTACCCGCCATCTCGCCGATTTCATCAAGCGTCACGCCTGAACCCAGGAGCTGTCATGTCTACTCTATCGCTGGCCATCATTCTCCCGATTGTCGCCTTGCTGCTCACCACCATCGTTGCCGCCTACCGGCGCTTCGGTCTGGTGACCTGGACGCTGATCACCGCTGTCGCGCTTGCCGGTGCCGCCGCACTGACCTGGCCGACCTGGTTGCCGTCCGCCATCACCGGCGGTCTGTTCGCTTTGGTCGCACTGGTGATCAACGTCAAGCCGCTGCGTCGCGCGCTGATCTCCGGGCCGTTCCTGAAGCTCTACAAGACGATGACCCCGCAGTTGTCGGAAACGGAAAAAGTCGCGCTTGAAGCCGGCACCGTGGGCTGGGAAGGCGAGTTGTTCAGTGGCCGGCCGAACTGGAGTGTCCTGGCGAAACAACCGAAGCCGAAGCTGACTGCCGAGGAGCAGGCATTCCTTGACGGCCCCTGCGACGAACTGTGCCGCCTGCATGACGATTTCGAAGCAACGCACCACCGCGCCGACCTGTCGCCGCAGGTTTGGGACTACCTGAAGAAGAACAAATTCTTCGGCATGATCATCCCGAAGCAATACGGTGGCCTGGGCTTCTCGGCGCTCGCGCACCACGCAGTGGTCCAGAAATGCGCCAGTCTGTCGGGCACGCTCTCGTCGACGGTATGTGTGCCGAACTCGCTCGGCCCGGCCGAACTGCTGTTGCACTACGGCACCGACGATCAGAAGAACCATTACCTGCCGCGCCTCGCACGCGGCGAAGACATCCCCTGCTTCGCACTCACGAACCCGTACGCCGGTTCCGATGCCACGTCGATTCCGGACTTCGGCATCGTCTGCAAGGGCCAGCACCAAGGCCAGGAAGTGCTCGGTGTCAAGCTCACGTTCGACAAGCGCTACATCACGCTGGCACCGGTGGCGACCGTCGTGGGTCTCGCGTTCCGCCTGCATGATCCAGACAAACTGCTCAGCGAGACCAGCGACCGCGGCATCACGCTCGCGCTGATTCCTCGCCAGACCCCGGGCCTCGAAATCGGCCGCCGTCACTTCCCGCTGAACGTGCCGTTCCAGAACGGCCCAGTGCGCGGCAAGGACCTGTTCATTCCGATGAGCTTCCTGATCGGCGGACAGGAATACATCGGCCAGGGCTGGCGCATGCTGGTCGAGTGCCTGTCGGTCGGTCGCGCGATATCGCTGCCGTCGAGTTCCGCAGGTGGTGTGCGTGCCGGCGCTGTCGCAACCGGCGCGTACGCACGCATCCGCAAACAGTTCCAGATGCCGATCGGTCGTTTCGAAGGCGTCGAGGAAGCGCTTGCGCGCATCGGTGGCAAGGCTTACGCCACGACGGCCCTCGCCACGATGACCGCGGCCGCGGTCGACCTCGGCGAAAAGCCGGCGGTGCCGTCGGCGATCGCGAAATATCACGCCACTGAAAACGGCGCAGCGGTGGTCAAGGATGTCATGGACATCCACGGTGGCAAGGCGATCATCCTCGGACCTCGCAACTATGTCGGCCGCGCCTACCAGGCGGCACCGATCTCGATCACGGTCGAAGGTGCGAACATCCTGACGCGCAGCATGATCATCTTCGGACAGGGCGCCATCCGCTGCCATCCGTTTGTCCTGAAGGAAATGCATGCCGCACAGGACCCGGATCGCCAGAAGAGCCTGGTCGAATTCGACAAGCACCTGTTCGGGCACATCGGTTTTGCCATCAGCAATGGCGTTCGCGCGTTCCTGCTTGGCCTCACTCATGCCCGTTTGGCCAAGGCGCCTATTGGCGATGCGTCGACCGCGAAGTTCTACCGCAAGATCACGCGTTACTCGGCCACGCTGGCACTGGTTGCCGACACCGCCATGCTGACGCTCGGCGCCAAGCTCAAGGTCAAGGAAAAACTCTCCGGTCGCCTCGGTGACGTGCTGAGCCAGCTGTACACCATGAGCGCCATGCTGAAGCGCTACGAAGATCAGGGCCGTCCGACCGTCGACTACCCGATGTTGGCCTGGGCCATGCACGATGCCGTGTACTCGATCCAGAGTGCACTCGATGGTGTCCTGCGCAACTTCCCGATCCGTCCGGTCGCCTGGGCACTGCGTGCCCTCGTGTTCCCGATCGGTCTGCGCGAGCGCACCCCGGGTGACCGCCTCGGCCATCGTGTGGCCACGCTGCTGATGAGCCCGAACGAAGCGCGCGACCGTCTGGCGGAAGGCACCTACATGACCCCGAACGCGAACAATCCGATCGGTCGCATGGTCGCTGGCCTGCCGAAAGTGATCGCTGCCGAACCAGTGGAACGCAAGCTGATGAAGGCGCTGAAAGCCGGCCAGATCAAGTCGCTGGAATTCGGTGCGCAGGTCGACGAAGCAGCCGCCGCAGGCGTCATCACGACCGCCGAGCGTGATCTGCTGATCGAAGTGCGTGCGATCACCGCAGAAGTGATTGCGGTCGACGACTTCGATCCGTCCGAATTGGAATCGGCCGTCGATCTCGACAAACCGAAACTCAAGTCGGTGGCATGATGAATCCGGCGCCCGTGAACCCCGTACTGGCGCAATACGAACGGCTGAAACGCTGGCCGTTCGGTGAGTGGATGTTCGCCCGTGCCGTGTGCGCCAGGGCGCCGTATTTCAGCTCGATCCGCCCGAAATTCCTGACGCTCGAGGCGGGTCGCGTGGTCGTGCAACTGCAGAACCGCCGCGCCGTGCAGAACCACATCGGCACGATCCATGCCATTGCCTTGTGCAACGCCGCCGAGCTGGCCGCCGGCGTAGGCATGGAAGCGACGCTGCCGAAAGCCTGGCGCTGGATACCGAAAGGCATGACGGTCGCCTACCTGGCCAAGTGCCAGGTCAGCGCCACGGCAACCGCCGTCATCACCTTGCCGGACTCGGTCGAAGGTGGTTACGACTGCATCGTGCCGGTCGACATCACCGATGCCGACGGCACCAAGGTGGCGCACGCCGACATCAACATGTACCTGACACCCAA
>JBEIPT010000422.1:0-3338 GCA_040376895.1 Lysobacteraceae bacterium
GACGCGACCTGCGTCCTCCGCACGAACGTGGTTGGCGCCGCGAAGATTGCGCTTACGCTTCGTCGACTTCTTGGTCAAGATGTGACTCTTGAACGCATGACCGCACTTGAACTTGCCTGATGCGGTTTTACGGAAACGCTTGGCAGCGGCCCGATTGGTTTTGATCTTGGTCTTTGGCATGACACGACCTGTGTTTGTTGTTGAACCCGGACAAGCGGCAGCGAACTGCACTTTCCATCCTGCTTGTCGAAGCGAATAAGTGGTTGCCCACCTGACCATCCTGTACTCGGACCAGTGGCTCGCCCATTGGAGCGAGCCCGGCAATATAACAAAAAACGGCTGGAGTGTGAACTCCAACCGTTTCGAAAACACGAGAATTGACCGCTTATTTGCGCTTCGGCGCGACCATCATGACCATCTGGCGTCCCTCGAGGCGGGGGAACTGCTCGATTGTCACTTCTTCTTTCAGGTCTTCCTCGAGCCGCTTGGCCATGGCCATGCCGAGTTCGGTATGCGCCAGTTCGCGCCCCTTGAACCGGATGTTGACCTTGACCTTGTCGCCTTCGGAGATGAACCGCCGCAGATTGCGCAGTTTGATCTGGTAGTCGCCCTCGTCCGTGGTCGGACGGAACTTCAGTTCCTTGATCTCGACGTTTTTCTGCTTTTTCTTGGCGGCATTCGCCTTTTTCTGCTGCTCGAAGCGGAACTTGCCGAAATCCATGACCCGGCAAACCGGTGGATCCGAGTTCGGCACAATTTCGACGAGGTCCATTTCAGCATCAATGGCCATACGCAGTGCTTCGTCGCGGGGGACCACGCCGATCTGCTCACCATCAGCGCCAATCAGGCGCACACGCGGAACTCGGATTTCGTGGTTCCGGCGGTTCAATTTCTCGGTACTGATTCGAATATCTCCTAAAGCCCAATGAAAAGAAGGGCGAGCCTGAGGCTCAAGCCTTCAACGACTCCGAACGAAGCCGGTCTCCGAACGCATCAAGCGTCATGACACCAAGATCTTCGCCAGACATCGACCGGACCGAAACCGACTGGCTGTCGCGTTCGCGGTCACCCACCACCAGCAAGTACGGGACTTTCTGAAGGGTGTGTTCACGAATCTTATAGCCGATCTTTTCGTTCCGCAAATCGGCTTCGACCCGGAAGCCTGCGTCGACCAAGGTTTGGGCCGCGGATCGGACAAAATCACCCTGGGCATCGGTGATGTTCATCACCACTGCCTGGACCGGCGCCAACCACGGCGGCAAGGCCCCGGCGAAGTTCTCGATCAGGATTCCGATGAATCGCTCCATCGAACCGACGATTGCACGATGCAACATGACCGGCGTGCGGCGGCTGGAATCTTCGGCGACATATTCGGCGCCGAGGCGGCCAGGCATCATGAAGTCCACCTGCATGGTCCCGAGCTGCCACGTACGGCCAATCGCGTCCTTCAGGTGGTATTCGATCTTCGGACCATAAAAAGCACCTTCACCCGGCAGCTCCTGCCATTCGACGCCGGCTTTCGACAACGCCGCGCGCAATGCGCCTTCGGCCTTGTCCCACGTCGCATCGTCGCCCAAGCGCTTTTCCGGGCGCAACGCGATCTTGACCTGCAGCTCGGTGAAACCGAACTGGGCATAGACCTGCAATGCCTGCTCATGGAACGCACTGACTTCCGGCTCAATCTGGTCTTCGGTACAGAAGATGTGTCCGTCGTCCTGCGTGAAACCTCGAACACGAAGAATGCCGTGCAACGCGCCGGATGCTTCATTGCGGTGGCAGGATCCGAATTCACCGTAGCGGATCGGCAACTCGCGGTAACTGTGCAAACCGGTGTTGAACACCTGGACGTGGCCCGGGCAGTTCATCGGCTTCACCGCGTAAGTACGCTTTTCCGATTCGGTGATGAACATGTTCTCCTTGTAGTTCTCCCAGTGGCCGGAACGCTGCCACAGCGAGACATCAAGGATCTGGGGGCAACGGACCTCACGGTAGCCGGATTGCTTGTAGACACGACGCATGTATTGCTCGACCACCTGCCAGATGGCCCAGCCCTTCGGGTGCCAGAACACCAGGCCGGGGGCCTCGTCCTGCATGTGGAACAGATGGAGCTGCTTGCCGAGTTTGCGGTGGTCGCGCTTCTCGGCCTCCTCCAATTGCGTGAGGTAAGCCTTGAGGTCCTTGTCGTTCAGCCAGGACGCTCCGTAGACACGCTGCAGCATTTCGTTCTTGGAGTCGCCGCGCCAATAGGCGCCGGCGAGCTTCATCAGTTTGAATGCGCGCAGTTTGCCGGTGTTCGGCACGTGCGGACCGCGACACAAGTCGATGAATTCACCTTGCGCGTAGAGGGACAGCTCCTCGTTCGCCGGAATACTCTCGATGATCTCAGCCTTGTACAACTCACCTTTCGCGCGAAAGAATGCCACGGCCTCGTCGCGACTCATGACACTGCGCGTGACCGGGTGCGCCTCCTTGACGATCTTCTCCATTTCGGCCTGGATGCGCTCCAGGTCGTCAGGCGAAAATGCTGTCTTGCGGGCGAAGTCGTAGTAGAAGCCGTTGTCGACAACCGGACCAATCGTGACCTGCGTGTCCGGAAACAGACGTTGGGTAGCCTGCGCCAACAAATGCGCTGTCGAATGCCGCAGGACTTCGAGTGCATCCGGATGCTTTTCGGTAACGATCTCGATGGCCGAGTCTTCAGCCATCACGTAAGAAAGGTCGACCAGCTTGCCGTTGACCTTGCCGGCCAATGCGGCCTTGGCCAATCCGGCACCAATGTTCGCGGCAACATCGCCCACGCTCACTGGACCTTCGAATTCACGTTTGCTGCCATCTGGAAGTGCGATTGCGACCATGTTCATCTCCACAAATTCAAGCCAACAAAAAAGGGCGCAATGAGCGCCCTTTTTTGGAATTCCCGCCCACCGCTGCTCAATTGATTCTGGAATCAGTTCGCGTCATGGTGATCGTGTTCTTTGGAACTACGACTCGCTTCGGAAAAGTGGTGGGCGCAACAGGGATCGAACCTGTGACCCCTACCATGTCAAGGTAGTGCTCTACCGCTGAGCTATGCGCCCGAAGGGTCTGTGACTTTAACACCACGCTTGCCTTTCAACAAGGGTTTTGCCGGAAGTCGGTCCTGCATTTGAAAGCCCCCGAACAAGTCGAGTGCTTTCAACAAACGAACAAGCCCCGTCGTTTCCGACGGGGCTTATCGACTTGCATTAGGACCTTGGCAGTGACCTACTCTTGCATGGCTTAAGCCACACTACCATCGGCGCAGGTGCGTTTCACTTCTGTGTTCGGGATGGGAACAGGTGGTGCCACACCGCTATGGC
>JBEIPT010000236.1:0-6059 GCA_040376895.1 Lysobacteraceae bacterium
CAGAGCAACGACGGTCGGCTTGTCGTTTTCGTGGACGACCAGGGCTTCGGCACCCTTCGACAGCTGACGGGCGCGTTTGGTCGCCATCAACACCAGTTCGAAGCGGTTATCGACAACTGCCAGGCAGTCTTCAACGGTAATTCGGGCCATAATTCATCCACTCCCAGTTTGGGACAAGAAACAAGCCCAACAGGATAGCGGAAGCGCCAGGACTTGACAAACCGCAGGTCGAAGACCCGCGGTTTGTCGCCCGGAGTCAGTCCTCGAAGCCGTTGGAGAACACGAAGAACGCTTCGCACTGCAGGGGAAGTGTGCTGCTGGCCACTTCATCACCCCGCGCGAATGCGCCACCGACGGCAGCGGTACCCAGCCCCTTGGCCGCAAAGGCACGCCAGATCGCACAGACATTGGCGCCGGCATTGTTGGCTTGGTCGGCCGCAATGATGGCATCACGGGCCTGCACCATGGTCGGCTGGCAAGGCTGCAGTTTCATGCCGTCGACGACCAACTGGATCAGAAGGTTGTTGCCGCCATTGCCGTTGTAGATATCCGTGCTGAATCCATATTGGTCGACCAGCAACCAGTGCAGGTTCCAGAGCGCGCCTGCCCAGATCTCGCCGATGCCATGCGGGGCATTGGTCGTGGCAACGTTCGCGTACGTTTGTGGGCTCACCGCCGGATCGGTCGAATACGGGAAATTGCGGATGCCCGGGCCGGTCGCACCATTCTGGAACGCCGAATAGGTTCCGATGAATCGTGGCGTCAGAGCCGTATCCGTCGCCTTGGCGTGCATGACGAGTGCCCAGAAATCGCTCCAGCCCTCACCTGCCTGTTCGGAGGAGATGCCACCCCCCAGATTCGTACTCAGGCAACTGGTATTGGATGGTCCACCGGTCAATCGATTGGAGATGCCATGGCCGTACTCATGCGCGATGATGCCCGCATCCAGATCGGAGTCGCGGTTCGGGACCGTGCTGCGCATCGTGACATTCACGCCCGGTGATGGCAGTTGGCCCTTGATGGTTGCACCATCCGCCTGACTGACCATCAGTGATCGGATCGTGACCTGGGCGCCTACGGCACCGGGACCCATGCCCGCGGCCGGTCCGGCTACGTTGTTCACGACGATCAGACCAATGGCGCCGGCATTCTGGGCGTTCAGGCCTTTGGCACCGAACTCGCATCCACCACGATCCACGACGGCCACTGTGCCGGTCAAAGACCCTGCCGCCATGGCTTCGCAGGCATCGGTCAAGGTGCCCGTGCCATCGTTGACCAATTGAAGATTGGCAGAAAATCCGACGCTGTCGAAAATGGCGCCAAAGCCAGCGGCAACACCCGGGTAATTGCCGACAATCGATGCCGGCGAGTTGACCGCCACTTCGACGGGCCCCAGCCATCGGAACATCTGCATGCGCGGAGGCGAACCGTCCGGAGGCGTACCGAAGTTGGCGTTGTTGTTGCCGGATCCGTCGATGGCATCGGCCCGCACGGCATCATTGCCCAAACCGCCGCGACCGTAATTGTTGACCTGGAAATTGCCGGCCACGTCATCGAACCCGTACCCATAGGTCAGGTCGTGCATGATGTTGTTCCAGTAGAACAGATTGACCGTTGCCGAAGCCAGATTGGGACCTGCTGCCGGCTCCTGTCCCGGATCATGCGCAAAATCGAAGATCAGCGGGCTGGAGCCGACACCTGAAGGGCGCAATCCACCCGTGTCGTCGGCATTCAGATCGTCCTGCGCCGAAACGTTGTTGCCCTGGGTGTCGGTGAATTCATTGCCGGCCGCACCATTGGTATCGTGCCAGCCGAACGGCGAAGCTGTCGTGTCATGGGGGTCACTGACAATCGTGTGCGTGGTTTGGTCCGGGCTCTCGGCCGGGAACGGGAACACCCGGTACTGCACGGTGGCAGGTCCTCCTCCCTTGGCGGCCTTGTCGGAATGTGCGGCATGCGCCATCCAACTGGTCCGGTCGATCACGGCACCGGTTTCGGCGTCCACGCGCATCGACCACCAACCGGCGCCGTCAACCTGACGGATCACCAGATCCCATGCCAGTTGTACCTGACTGCGATCCAGCGACGGCTGGAACACCAGCCGCATCGGAATCGGATCGGCCGACACACCAGTCCAGCCGTAAGCCTGTCGCTCGTTGGCTCCCTCTGCGCGGCTGACAGCGCGCGGTGCCGATCGGACGGCCAAGCCAAGATCCGCGGCAGCGGCCGAGAGTGCGGCTTCCGGGGCGATCTGCGGACGCGTGCGGCCCTTCACCTTGTCAGCAAGGTTCGGCACGAACCCGTTGTGCAGATTGATGATGCTGCCGTCGCGCGCCACGTTGATCGCGATGTCGCCATTCCAGACTTCAATGCCCTCGTGGACTTGCCGCCAGTACATGTGGCGAACACCATTGTGGCGCGTGGCGTAGTCGTCCCGGATTTCCATGCCAGCGACATCAGCTTCGGTCAGCCCGAGCGTCGGTCGCACTTGGCCGAGATAGTCCAGAGCAAGGGATTTCGCTTCACCAATCTGTGCGCCGGTGAGGAACGGAATCCGTCCGTCCGCACGCACCCCGGCGTGTACGCCAGGCAGAGCCAGACCCAGACTGAGCGCCAGTGAAATGGCAAGACGATGCGGTCGAACTTGTTGCATGGGAGGCTCCGGAGTGTGGGCAAGTGCAGAATGTAGCCCGTCTGATTCCCGGCGCGCAATGTGACAAACCGATCAGGAGACGCCGAATCGGAGATTCAGTCGTGGGCGAATCATGTTCGAGCGATTCGAAGGTTCAGGCCCAATCCCCGCGGAGTGCCCGGACCCGTTCCTCCAGCTTGACGGCGGTCACGTCCGTTGCCGGCCAGGCCGGATCAACGGCCAGACCAATCCGCGACCGGAAGCGTCGCGGCAAGCGCGCCCGCTGCAGCGCAGAATCACGCCTGGAGAAAATGCTGCCCCACATCCCGCGCAATGCCATAGGTACGACCGGCACCGGGCGACTGGCGAGAATTTTCTCGATACCCGATCGAAACGGATTGATTTCACCATCCCGCGTGATCTGGCCCTCGGGAAAGATGCCGACGACTTCGCCTGCATCAAGCGCTTTTTCGATTTCGACATAAGCCCGCGCCAGCATTTCCGGATCTTCCTTCGCACCGGCAATCGGGATCGCCCGCGCCGCGCGGAACAGCCAGTTCACGACCGGCATCTGGAAGATCTTGTAGTACATGACGAAGCGCATCGGACGACGCACGGTGCCACCGACGATCAGCGCATCCATGAAACTCACGTGGTTGCAGGCAACGATCGCCGGCCCTTCCTCGGGGATGTTGTCGAGGCCTCTCAGGTCGATGCGATACATCACATTGATGAAGATCCAGACCAGGAACCGCATCAGGAATTCGGGCACCAACGTGAAGATGTAGATCGCCACGATCGCATTCATGATTGCCGTGGCGAGCAACAATTGCGGAATCGTCAAGCCCATCTTGGCGAGCAGCCCGACCGAAATCAGCGAAGCGATCACCATGAAGATGGCGTTGAGGATGTTGTTCGCGGCGAACACCCGGGATCGGCGTTTGGGGTCGGAACGACTCTGCACCAGCGCAAACAACGGCACGATGAAGAAGCCACTGAACAAGGACATGCCGACCAGATCGAACAGCACACGCTTGGCACCGGGCATTGCCAGCCATTGACTGATTCCGAGTCCGCGCGCTGACACCGCTTCCGGCCATGCGAAATAGATGTCGGCGCCGAACAGGGTCATACCGATCGCACCGAACGGCACCAGTCCAATCTCGACTTTGTGACCCGACAACTTTTCGCACAGCATCGAGCCGGCAGCGACACCGATCGAGAACACGGCCAGCAGACCGGTATAGACCGCCGGGCTGCCCCCCAACACCGACGAGGTGTAGACCGGCAATTGCGTGAAGTAGATCGAGCCGAAGAACCAGAACCAGGAAATGCCCAGGCAGGACAGGAATACCGTGCGGTTGCTCCGCAACTCCGCAACATTCCGCCATGTCGCACGAAACACGTTCCAGTCCAGTTTGAGCTCCGGATCCACGGGCGGAGTCTTCGGCATCAACCAGGCGGTCAGCAAACCGAGTGCAGCAAGCACGATCGTGCAGAGTCCGACCCAACCTGCCCCGCCTTTGGGCATTGAGATCAGACTGGTGCCAAGGATGGTTCCGAGCAGGATCGCGAGGAACGTCGCCATTTCGACCAGGCCATTGCCGCCGACCAGCTCCTCGGATTTCAGGACTTGCGGCAGGATGCCGTACTTCAGCGGTCCGAACAGCGTCGAGTGGACACCCATGAGAAAGAGCAAGGCGAGCAGCAGGTGAATGTCCTGGCGCAGGAACGCCATCGCACCGACCACCATGATGGCCAGTTCCAGAACCTTGACGGCCACGGCAATACGCGACTTGTCGAACTTGTCGGCCAGTTGGCCGGAGATCGCCGAGAACAGGAAAAACGGCAGGATGAACAGGCCTGCGGCCAGATTCGTCAACCCATGTTTGGCTTCGTCGTTCAAGCCCACCATGACAAACGTAACCAGCACGATCAGGGCATTCTTGAACACGTTGTCGTTGAACGCACCCAACGCCTGGGTCAGGAAGAACGGCAAAAACCGGCGTTCGGTGAGCAGGCCGAATTGACTTTGCGACATGGGCGGATTCCTCGACTGCGCCGAGCCTAACAAAACCGCTGCGCCCGAGCACTGATTGGTCATGGGTTGCAGGGATTGACGCTGCCGGTCGCGGTGCAGCTTGTGAAATTCCCGGCGGCTGTTCAGAATCAGGGTGTCATCGGGGAGAACCGTGTCGAACATCGATCATCTCAGTACCCATCGGCTTCGGATGCCGTCGCAGCGCTTTCTGGTGCCGCGATCGCCGCGAGGTGTTGGCCGGCTGAATGAGCGCATCGAAGAGTGGCTGCCGGAGGCCGGCGCACCGCTGGATGTGGCGCGATCCTTGTGCGTTTGCATCGACGAATTGCTGGCGAACGTGGTCATGCATGGCAACCGGGAAACCAGCCCGATCGATGTCCATGTGATTTGCGAGGCCAACCGCGTGATCGTCGAACTTCTTTATCGTGCCGAAAACTTCGATCCGACGACGCGACCGGCACCCGACGTCTCCGAATCGATCACCAGCAGGCAGATCGGGGGGCTGGGCATTCATCTGGTACGTAACCTGACCAACGTGTTCCAGTACAAGTTCATGAACGGCCAGAACCACATCCACCTCGAAAAGTTCTATTGAGCTTTTTGCACAAAGCGCTGCAAGCTCGCGGCGCGGACATCCACCATGACCGATCTCCAGCATGCCCATGCCCTCCCCGGCCGGATCTACCACGGCACGAACGCGCATGACTTCGACCGCACCCATATCCTGCGACGCAGCTGGCAACTGCTGGGCAACCTGAGCCAACTCGCCGACATCGGCGACCACATCGTTGGCGACATCGGCGACGTGCCGGTGCTGGTGGTTCGCGACGAGCATGGGCAGTTGCGCGGCTTTGAAAACATCTGCCGGCATCGCGCCGGTCCGTTGGCCACCTGCTCGGGACGTGGCGCGAAGGCTTTGCGGTGTCGTTATCACGGCTGGACCTACACCCTGTCGGGTCAGTTGCGCGCTGCGACGGAAATGGGTGAAGCACTGGACTTCGTGACCCAGGACATCCGCCTGCGCGACATTCATGTGGCTGTCTGGCGCGGCCTGGTGTTCGCGGCATTGGAGCCGCATGTCGGCCTCGACGAGCTGATGCGGGGTACCGAAGCGCGCCTCGGCGACCGCGATTTTGCCCACTATCGATTCGATCGACGGGTCAGCTATCCGGTGGTATGCAACTGGAAGCTCTACATCGAGAATTACCTTGAGGGTTACCACGTCCCGCATGTGCATCCAGCACTCAATGCGTTGCTGGACTATCGGAGCTACGTGACCATCGCCGAACACTGGCACAGCCTGCAGTGGAGCCCGATGGAGAATGCCAGTGCCGGCAACTTCTATGGCGAAGGCGACGCGCTTTACTACTGCCTGTGGCCGAACAC
>JBEIPT010000624.1:0-1506 GCA_040376895.1 Lysobacteraceae bacterium
AAAACGCGCAGGGTAGTGTGTCACTCAGCAATGGGGTTTTGCCACGCTGGCGTGCGCCAGAACGCCGAGTTCCTCAGGCGTTGCATCGTGCAAGCGCGCGCTGGCCGTCGCAGTGGCGTCGCCGCGGATGGCCATCAGCATTCCCTCGAATTGGTCCTCAAGCTGTCGAATCGGATTGGGAATGGCTTCGGCCATTGGCGTCATGATGGGTCTCCGGGCAGTTCTGGTCCGTTCCAGACCAGATTGCGAAGATAGAACACTCGCGCGTTGACTCAATGCATGCGGCCTCAAGCAGCGGGCTTGCAATGTCCGTTATAAGGGACTATATAAGCCCATGAAAGCCATATAGACCGGTATAGCGGACATGCAGCCACATCCACTCATCAATGCGCGCGATTTTGGCCGAGCCTTCAAAGCCGAACGGCGGGCACTGGGCAAGACGCAGCAGGACATTGCCAACAGCACCAACTATCGACGCCAAACGATCGTTGATCTGGAAGCTGGTCGCAATGTCTCGATGCATACCCTATTCGCCGCATTGGCCGCGCTGGGGAAAGGACTCGAAATCGTCGACACCCGAATGGATCTTGACCGACTGCAACGCATGTTCGGGAACGGCGATGAAGATTAAGCAGCTCGATGTACACGTGCCAGGCGCTGTGGCTGGGCAACTGCACCGTGAGTCGCAGTATGTCTTCAACTACTCCACTCTGGCGCGGCCCAGCGAGGTGTCGCTGACGATGCCGATCCGCGCGCAGAGTTACGCTGGCAATTCATTGATGCCTGCGTTTTCGATGAATCTGCCCGAGGGCTATCTCTACGACAGAATTGTGCGCCGAATGGCCAAGCACGAACTGATCAATGAGATGCGCCTGCTGGCGATCACCGGGCAGCAACAGATCGGTCGATTACGGTTTACCCAGGCAGGCGATCAGCCTGCGGAAGCGCGCCCGCGCGTTGGGCTCGACACGTTGTTGCGCGAGAGCGCAACGGAGCAGTTATTCGAGTTTCTCGTCGAGACCTACTTCGATGCCGGGATCTCGGGCGTTCAACCCAAGGTGATGATGCCGGATGCAGACAAGCATCCTGCGGACAGCGGCACGCGGGTGACCTTGGTGCATTCTGATCTGATTGTGAAGTCCTCTGGCGTCGAATACCCGGTGCTGACGCAAAACGAATACCTGTGCATGGACGCGGCTCGACGTGCCGGAATTTCGGTGCCGGACTTCTGGCTCTCTGACGATGGCGGCCTGTTCGTCATGCGCAGGTTCGATCTCGAACCGGAACTTCGCGGATTCGAAGACATGTCGGTGCTGATGGGCAAATCGCGAGACCCGCAGGGTAACTACAAGTACACCGGAAGCTACGAGGATGTTGCCCGAACAATCGCAACGTACAGTGGAGCCAACACGACGACGAATCTGCACGCCTTCTTCGAGTACCTGGCGCTGTCGGTGATGGTACGCAACGGAGACGCGCACCTAAAGAACTTTGGGTTGCAATACG
>JBEIPT010000507.1:0-2502 GCA_040376895.1 Lysobacteraceae bacterium
AGTTGCTGGTCGGCCAACACTCGATTCCAGAGTTCGGTGTAGCGGGTATCGTGAATGACTTTCAGGGCGGCATTCGCCTGATCGAGTGAAGCATGACGCTCGGGCATCACCGACAGCACCATCTCACCACCTGCAGTCACTTCGTACGGCAGAATCTGGAAATCACCTGCCAAGGTCTCCACGACCCCGGCCTTGATCATCGATTCATAGGGATACCAATGTACGGCGCGATATCGGTCCGAACTGACGCGGCGAAGGAAGGGTTCTTCGATCGACACCACGGGCTGTCCCTCCGCGGTCGCCCAGATGCCGACCCAGGCGCGCAGGTCGCGTCGGCAGGAGGGTCCGAGCGCTTCTTCGCAGGCCATGCCGTTGCCGTAGTAGTTCAGGATCGGTGCGAGTCCGATCAGTCCTTCCGGGGTTGTCTGGCCCTTCACGCGCGGCAACAGGGTGTAGATCATGCGCCCACCGCTCGTTGGGTTCTTGACCGCAAAGACTGGACGTCGGCTCGCATGACCCAAACCCCGCGCAGTGTCGTTCACGGTGTCGTCGAACGCTGTGGTGAACAGCGCCAGGTTGTCGAGCCGCGGTGACAGAGGCCGGAACTGGTCGTCGGTGATGGAGAACGAGGTGCCATCGGTATGCGCCAGGACAAAGTAGTCGCCGTAGGCATGGACAACAGAGACATCCGGCAGCTCGACATTGATGCTGCCGTCCCGACCGATTCCGCCGAATGCACCATCGGCTTGGTAGACATCACGGAAATCCGACCATTTCGGAATCCTGGTGCTGCCGAATGCGGCCATCCGGGTCCCCGACCAGTTGTCCCAGCCAATGCGCCGGGTCCACGGTGTGATGGCGACAAAGGGTGTCTTGATTGGCTTGGTTGTGCCGTCGATCCGATGGATCGTGTAGGTGCTCTGGCCGGCATCACGGCGTGCATAGGCTTCCGGCGAGAAGACGATGACATCACCGCCGGTCTTGACCTTGCCCACGACCTTGCCGTTTGCATCATAGACGCCGGTCACCCATTCCGATGACGCCGCCAAACCATACGGGTGCATTCCCTCAACACGAGCGCCGCGGACCGACACCACCTTGACGCACTGGTCGTTGGGGAAACATACGTTGCCGTTCGCGGTGTTGGTGATTTCGCTCTTGGGTTTGCGTGCTTGAAGTTCCGGTGCCGCCGAGAAGAGAGCGAGCGCGATCATTACGAAGCAGGACTTGAACGTGATGGTCATGGAGTACTCCTTTCGAGCCTGCATCTGAGCACGGCAGGGTTGTGGGTTGGTACCCCGTGTTCGGAGGGGAAACCCAGAGTCCAGGGCTGGCGCCAATCGGGTTTGGCGGACATGTCAGGGTTGAGCGCCATACGGCGTTCCCTTGGGCAAATGAACCAGAGAACCGCCATGACCACAAAAATCAGGACATTGATCGCCGCACTTGCCGCAATGGTGGGTATGGGCGCATTGGCCCAGTCCGTGCCGCCGCCGTCGGGGGGCACGTATGTGATTCAGAAGCAGGCGATCGCCGCAGGCGGCGCACGCGCGGCCGGCGGCAGTTATGTGCTCACCGGCACCGTCGCACAAGCTGCAGCCGGCCCCGTCACTACGGAAGCCATCGGCGGCAGTTATCGCCTCGCGGGCGGATTCCACACCACTTCGGCGCCGCTGCCCGACGCGCTGTTCAAAAACGGATTCGAGAACTGAGCCATGACCATCAGGAGCATTCGCATGTCTTACAAACCGCTTGTTTTGGCACTGTTGGTCGGCTGTTCCGGCCAGGCCTTTGCGTTGAGCAACACCTTCAGTTATCAGGGCAGTCTGCAAGATGCAGGTTTGCCGGCGAACGGCACCTATGATCTCCAGTTCGCGCTGCAGACCCAGGCCGGTGTGCCGGTCGGCGCAGCGGTGCTGCGTGATGATGTGGTGGTGAATCAAGGTGTGTTCACGGTCGAACTCGACTTTGGCGCGAGTATCACCAGCGGTGATTTTCAATTGCAGATCGGCGTGCGACCCGGTGCCTCGGCAGGCGCGTTCACGGCCTTGAGTCCGGCCACAAAAATCAATCCGACCCCACAGGCGCAAGTCTCGGGTTTGGCTGTTGAAGCCATCACGGTGAGTCCGGGTGCGATCGGAACGACACAGATCAATCCCGCTCAGGTGCAGGCGCGTGTGTCGGCCAGCTGTCCGAGTGGACAGAGCATCCGGGTTGTGGCGGCCAACGGTGGAGTGACGTGTGAGCCGATGATTGCCGGTCCCACTGGTCCGACCGGGCCCCAGGGGCCGACTGGACCTGCCGGCCCGACCGGCCCTCAGGGTCCGATCGGACCCACCGGTGCAGCCGGTTCTGCGGATGCCTGGGGCAAAACCGGCACTGCAGTCGTCGGCGGGCAGTTTCTGGGTTCCACCAACTCGCAGAATCTGGAATTGCGCAGCGCCAACGCACGCGTCGCGCTGTTCACTCCGCCGACTGGGAACTTTTTGGTCAGCAATATCG
>JBEIPT010000026.1:0-16627 GCA_040376895.1 Lysobacteraceae bacterium
ATGCCACGGTGTCCAGCACCGAGGACGTGATCAGCCTGTCCGGACTTGCGCTGGTGTTCGCGCACCCGTTCCTGTCGATGGCGCTGTTGCTGGCTTGTGCCACGACGCTCGTGATGATGCTGTGGCTGGCGAAAGCGGTGCTCCAGCGTCTGTTTGCGTCTCCCGTGCTGAAGACGGCTTGACGCCGTGATGCTGTGGATCAAGGCGTTCCACATTGTCTTCGTGGTGGCCTGGTTCGCCGGCCTGTTCTATCTGCCACGCCTGTTCATCTACCACCAGATGGCCACGACGCCGGCGGAGCATGATCGGTTTGTGGTGATGGAGCGTCGTTTGCTCGGCATCACCCACATCGGTGGTGCATTGGCGATTGCGTTCGGCCTGTGGTCCCTGTTCGCCTGGATCAATCTGTCGCCGGAGTTCATGCGCCAAGGATGGGTGCACGCCAAGTTGAGTCTCGTGCTCCTGCTCATTGCCTACCACGTCAGCCTGATCGTGCTGGCACGACAGTTCGCCGAAAAACGATGTACACGGTCGAGTCGCTGGCTGCGCATCTACAACGAAGTGCCGGCACTCCTGTTGATCGCAATCGTCTTGTTGGTGGTGGTTCGCCCGTTTTGAAAGGCCGATCGTATTGGCACTGCATGCCTGCCAGCGTGGACCCCGCAAGCCGACCTGATGTGTTGCAAGCTGTGTCAGCGCTCGATTCATGACGCGCACATCGGTTTTTGAGGCAATCGCTCTTGCTATAGTCAGGTCCCATGGCTCAGGGGTCGGGCAATATGCTTCGTGCGGAAGAGACACCACACAACGCAGAACACAAGCAGGCGTTCCTCAAATTCCTGCCCAAGCGTCTGGACACCTTGACCAAGCGCGGGCGTCGGCTGCTGATGGGCGGTTGGGATATCAACGCGCTGAATGTGTTGTTCCAGGAAGTTCAAACCCTTGCCGGTGCTTCGGGCCGGTATGGCCTGGTCGATGTGTCCGAATTGCTGTTCGCAATCGAGGTCAATCTCGCGCCATTCATCGACGCGGTGGCGCTGCCCGACGAAGACGCCTCGGCAAGGTTCGCTGAACAACTGGCACAGACTGCGCGTTTTGTCGGGCGCGATGGCGCCGAACAGAACGGCAAGGCTGCCGCGGCAACAAAGGCCGCAGCAGTCAAGTCGCATGTGCCACTGTTGGTGACGCCACCGAACGACTATTGGCTGCGTTGGTCCTCGGCACACATCGACATCCCGGCGCCCGAATCGGCGGTTCTGGAAGTCTCGTCCGTTCCGAAAGAAACCTACGACGGAGACTCATCGAGGCAGGCCGTGAGTACGTTCACGCCGACGGCACGGGGCGAGTCGAAGCCGGTCGAAGCGCCCAAGCCGGCGCCGGCAGCCTCTCCGGACCGCAGCATCTACCACCTGACGGATGGCAATGATCTGGCGCGCGAGATCGACAAGCGTCTGGGCCAAGGTCGTTTGCCGATCGAACAGGTGGAAGACTCCGCCGAACTGATCGAAGTGATTGGCGCGCTCACGCCGGCCATGGTCATCGTCGATGCGGTATTCATCGAATCCATCGATCGCATTGGCGAAACCCTGCGCGTGGCGCGGGCCCGCGCATCCCAGAAGATTAGCTTCGTCGTGTTCACCGACACCAACGATATCGCCACCCGATTGCGAGCCATGCGCGCCGGCGTCGACGCGTTCATCGTGCTGCCGGCCGCCGCAAACGACGTGATGGCGCGCATCCAGGAATTGGCCGATACCGATGCCTCGCAACCGTTCCGGGTACTGATCGTCGAAGACGATCGCTCGCAGGCCTTGTTCGCCGAGTCGATCCTTCGCAAGGCCGGCATGGAAACGCGCGCAGTCATGGATCCGCTCAGTGCGCTCGAAGAACTCGAGTCGTTCGATCCGGAGCTCATCTTGATCGACTTGTACATGCCCGGCTGTGATGGTCTGGAGCTGACCACGCTGATCCGCGAGCGGGAACGGTTTGAGCATGTGCCGATCGTGTTTCTGTCGGGCGAGCATGACGAGGAAAAACGTTTCGACGCCCTCAGCGCTGGCGGTGACGACTACCTCGAAAAGCCGATCCGGCCCAAGCACCTCATTTCGGCGGTGACCAATCGTGTGCGTCGTGCACGCGGAACACAGCGTCGCCAACCGGTGGCGCCGACCAAACGCGAAGACGCGTTCGGGTTGAGCGAGCGGACTTTTGTCATCGACAAGCTCACGGAAATGCTGAGTACCGAGGATGCCCGCCATCAGAAAGGCGGTGTCCTGTTTATTCTGGTCGAAGGTGCACACACGATCCGCGAGAAAATCGGCCTGACTGCATTCGACTCTTTGCTCGGCCAGGTCAGCACGTTCCTGGCCGGGCTTTTTGCCGGACGTGACTACGCTGCACGATATGGCGACACGACCTTCTTCTCGCTGGTCCACGATCTGGACGAGCAGGAACTGCTGGAGTTCGCGACCCGCATCCGTCAGGCCGTCGACAAGCAGATTTTTGAAGTCGGCGACCGCAGCAGTAGTGTCGCACTCAGCATCGGCATCTCGGCGTTCCAGCAGAACTTCGGCGAAGCCGGAGCCATGCTGAATGCGGCCGAACGGGCTTGTGCGCTCGCTCGCAAGAACCCCGAATCACGCGTAGCGCTGTTCCAGACAACGGTCACGAAGACCACCAGCGGCGAAGACGAGGAAGTCGTCGAACTGCTGCGGGAAGCCATTCGTCAGGATCAGTTGCAGCTGCTGTTCCAGCCCATCGCATCGTTGCGCGGCAGCGGCGAAGAGCAGTTCCAGGCTTTTGCGCGACTCCGCGCCGACGGCGGACGCATGTACTCGGCCGGCGTCATCGTGCCGCTGGCCGAACGTAATGGCCTGATCCACGGTTTCGATCGCTGGACTCTGACACGCTGCCTGATGGTGATCGCCGATCGAATGCGCGAAAACCACCCGGTGCGCCTGTTCGCCAACCAGTCGATCGACTGCATCAACGACCCGCAACGACCAGCCTGGCTGAAGGCCCAGATCGACGCTCGCCAGGTCAACCCGGCGAATCTGGTGATCGAGCTGCGGACGCCCGATGCGGCCGCGCGGGTTCGCCAGGTGACCAGCTTCGCCGAGGCCATGAAGACGATCGGCGTCAAACTCTGCCTGAACGGCTTCGAATCGACGATGGGCAATTTTCAGTTGCTTCAGCATGTGCCGGCCGATTACATCAAGCTCGCCCCCAAGTACACCCAACCGGAAGGCCAGACGCCGAACATCCGGGCCGAACTCCGCCAGACCATTACCCACGTGCGCGAACGAGGGATCCGAATCGTCGCGCCTCAGGTCGAGGACGCTCAATGTGCCGCCGCCTTGTGGAGCACAGGCGTCGACTACATCCAGGGCGATTTTGTGCAACAGGCCACGCAGAGCCTTGATTTTGACTTCGCTGCTGCGGCGATCTGAACAAAGTGGCATGATCGGGAGAGGGACGCCTGTCCCGGGCCCGAGGCCGCAGCACGTTGCGTATGCGCGGAATCAGGCCAGGACCGGCCAGTCAGCAATGACCGTGACGAACACATAGGAATTTCGAACGATGCTACGTTGGATTGTGCTTTTGATGGGCCTGGCAGGATTGGTACTCGCCTCCGGAGCGGTACTGACCGAACCGGCGCTGCTCAAATGGGTTGGCCTGGGCTTGTCCGGCGCTGCCTTGTTGGCGCTGCCGTTCATGTCAGGGGGTTCGTCCGGGGCGTCCAGCGACACCGATTCGGGCAAACCGGCGCAAGCGTCGTCCTCATTGCTGGGCCGCCTGCCAGAACTCAATCCGCTTCAGACCCGGGAAATCGCCGAACTTCGGACCGAGGTCGACAAGTTACGCAGCGTCGAACGCGACCTGACATCGGCAAAACAATCTGCCGAGGCCGCCATGATGGCCAAGGGTGAGTTTCTGGCGACGATGAGCCATGAAATCCGCACGCCATTGAACGGCATCATCCCGCTGCTTGATCTGGTGCTGAGTACCAAACTGGCGCCGGACCAACGCGAATATCTGGTCACCGCGCTGCAGTCGGCGCGACAACTGCTGTCCATCGTCGACGACATCCTCGACTACTCGAAGATCGAAGCAAACAAACTCGATCTCGAAACTACCGGGCTCAACATCAAGGAAGTGGTCGACAGCGTGACCCGCCTGATGTCCCGCAACGCCGAAGGCAAGGGCCTGCAGTACACCGTGCAAATCGAACCGAGCGTGCGTTTGGCTTTGCGCGGCGATCCGACGCGCCTTCGCCAGGTGCTCACCAACCTCGTCTCGAACGCCATCAAGTTCACCGAGAAGGGTTCGGTCACGGTTCACGTGAGTCGCCGCAATGACACGCGCACCCATCACGAAGTTCTATTCGCCGTGCGCGATTCCGGCATCGGCATTTCGAACGAGTCACAACAGCGCCTGTTCAAGGAATTCAGTCAGGCTGACAACTCGACCACGCGCACGTTTGGCGGTACTGGTTTGGGCCTCGCCATCTGCAAACGCATCGTCGACCTCATGGGTGGACAGATCGGCGTCAAGTCGGAAGTCGGCAAAGGTTCGGTGTTCTGGTTCACGGTGCCGATGCTCAAGGCGGCCGGCGACATCACCCCGGGCCGTTCGGACATCAATGGCGCACGCACTTTGCTGATGTCCGGCGATTTGAACCTCGGCAAGCGCCTCGGCGCAATGTTCCCCACCTGGAGCGTGTCGGTCACCGTCAGCAATACCGCGGCCGATGCCATGAACAAACTCAAGGCCACTGCGAAGAATTCGAGCTTCTCCTACGAATATCTGCTGATCGACTTCGGCTCGATGCGCGCGACTGCGCTCAGCCTGTTGCGTGGGGTATTGCGCGAGCCGGAACTTAATGAGGTCCGCCTCATTGCGCTCAGTGGGGACGACCAACTCCCGGAAGATTTCAAGACTGGGCCCCGCAGTATTGCGCTCAGCCGGACTGCTTCGGACATCGAGTTCCGCAATGCACTGAGAGCACTCCTGAATCAGGAAGGTGATCAGGCAGCGTCCGGCAACGAAGCCGGCGCGGAAGCCATGGCAGCGGCCAGCAATCTGCTCGCCGAAGCGCCAGCTGCAAGTCATGCGCCAGTGCGATCAGCCCCGGTTGCCACTGCGCCTGCGGGACCAGCCGTGTTCACGCCCGTTCAGCCCGTCGAAGGCGGTGTCGGCGGGCATGTCCTTCTGGTTGAAGACAATCCGGTCAATCGACAGGTCGCACAGCGCCTGCTGACGCTGATCGGCGTGAGTTTTGAGGTCGCCGAAAACGGCAAGATCGCCGTCGAGAAAGCGGCGTCCGGCCAGTTCGACTGTGTTCTGATGGATTGCCAGATGCCGGTCATGGACGGGTACACGTCCACACGAACGATGCGCAAGCTGGAAGCCGACGGCCAGATCGGCAAACGCCCGATCGTCGCGATGACCGCCAACGCAATGGTTGGCGATCGCGAAAAATGTCTCGCGGCTGGCATGGACGATTACATGTCCAAGCCATTGAACCGCAACCTGATCGAACAGATGTTGCGCAAGTGGTTGCCACCCGGAGCCCAGTCGCGCGCTGCCGAAGTAACGCCCGCATCAACACCCGCACCCCGCCCAGCGCCTCGCATCGCTCCGGCACCGATCAGCGCCGGCAACGATTCGGCGATCGACAACCGTCTCGTATCGGACCTGATGGAAATCATGGGTGCCGAATTTGCCGAGCTCGTCCGGGTTTACCTGGAAGACACTCCGAAGGCATTGTCGCAGTTGGAGCGCGCCGCCCAGACCAACGATGTCGAATCTCTGATTGCACCTGCGCACTCGCTGAAATCAACCAGTGCAAATCTGGGCGCCTTGCGTTTGTCCGACATGGCCAAGCGGCTCGAACACGGTGCGCGCATGGGCGAATTGGGTGAACCGGCCTTGCTGGTCGCGCAGATCTACAACGAGTACCAGCGCGCGGCGGCTCAGCTTCGGCAGATGATCACGAACTAGAGCTGGGCTGTGGGGCTTGCCCACACCGCAAGAAAACTCTTCTCCCCGCTGACTTTGGGGCCATTCTTTCCCTCATCCGGTCCTGCGGACCATCTTCTCCCGCTTTGCCTTTGCGGGAGAAAGGATGCCGTGAGCGCCGCTACTTGGCCACGCGCCCAGTACGAAGGAAAGTGCCCCTTTGGGTGCGCCTGCCGTCATCGAACTGGGGTGGCGTGGCGCGTTCCGGCAACAGGCAGACCGACTGCGCGTGCGACGACAGATGCGTCAGCGCGCGATCGTAGACCTCACGCTTGAAGTCGACAACGTTCTCGAGCGGGTACCAGAACTGCACCCATGTGAAGATGTCGAACTCGGGTTTGTCGGCGATATCGAGGCGGACATCTTCGTCGTTGCCCCTCATCCGAAGCAGGAACCAAACCTGCTTCTGTCCCAGGCACACCGGCTTCTCGCGCCGACGCACGTATCTTTTGGGCAGCCGATAACGCAGCCAGCCCGGCGTCGAAGCCAACACTTCGACATGCTCGGGGGCAAGCCCGGTCTCCTCACGCAACTCGCGGTACATGGCCTCGAGTGGCGTTTCGTCTGAATGTATGCCGCCCTGAGGGAACTGCCAGCCGTCACGGGACACCCGGCGCGCCCAAAATACGCGCCCATCGTCCTGCATCAGCACAATGCCCACGTTGGGTCGGTAGCCATCGGGATCGATCACGATCTTGAGGCTCCAAAACTTTTGTCTGCGCGGATTGTTCCATGGCCAAGCCGGGACGGACAAGCAACATGAGCGAGACCTGAACCCGGACAGCTCAAAACCGCGGTTTCTGCCCAGCAGGGAACCCCGCACTTGACTTTGGGCCTCGTCCTAACAACAATCCCCGCCCCTTCCAAGGAAGGTGCCAGACCCAAAAGCCGGCGAACAGCACACAAGCAGTTCCGTCGATTGAAACGCGGCACTCATCATGCCTTGGTCAAGGCAGTAGAATTTGTCGAAATGGCTATGTAGCTCAGCCGGTTAGAGCGTGGCACTCATAATGCCGAGGTCGGTGGTTCGAGTCCACCTATAGCCACCACAAAGATTTCAATCGAATCAAGGCCTTGCCGGGTTTCCCGGTGGGGCCTTTGTCTTTTGTGCCGCGTTCATTTCTGGTTCGTACCCAAAGCCACCGATACATTGTCCCGCGCGTGGCGGATGTTGCCCCCCCCCCCGAACCAGATGACGCCCCAGTTCCCGGTGTGAAGCAAAGTTTGAGGGATATCGGGTTTTGCGAAGCACTGCATCCATTTCCCCTCGTCACGCCCATGTCCAGCTCAGACGCTCTTTTTCGTGTCTACAAGAAGACAAGGTCTGCGTGGGCCGCAATCACCACGCGACATGAATCTTGAGCATTGCGATCAGCCGCGCGAGGTGCACATGAAATCCGAAGTGGCAACGCCCATTACAAAGCAAACTGATCGACGCTCCATGTCGCTCCTGATCGCCTGCCTCATTGCTGCAGGATTGGCCGCGGCGCTGGGCGCGAGAGCGCATGCGTACGACCATGCTCCGCCATCGGACAATCTGTCATCGGCGAACGAACAGGCCATGTGGCAAGAGATCCGCAGCAGCGTTCTCGACTTGAAGCGAAAGGCTTTGCTCAAACAGGAGCCAGGCTCCACATCCGTCCCGTACATTTTTCCACTGCGCATGGCGGCGGGCATGCCGGACCATGCAGGCTTCCGAGTCTCCGCATTCTCCGACCACAACCCTGCCGCGGGCGCCGTGCTCGACTATAACGGCGGAACACGTACCTATGACGCTCACCGCGGAACCGACCTGGCGCTTTGGCCCTTCAGTTGGAACAAGCTGGATGGCGGCGAGGTGGAAGTCGTCGCGGCGGCAGCAGGCACCATCGCATTCAAGGCAAATGGTGACCCCACCGACCACAATCCCTGCGATGGCGGCAGCAACAACGACCCCTGGAACTACATCGCCATTGCCCACGCAGACGGGCGCCTCACCATCTATGGACACCTTCGCTACAACTCGCTGACAAGCAAGACAGTCGGACAGACCGTCGCACAAGGCGAGTATCTCGGCACAGTCGGAAGTTCAGGCAGCTCTTCGGGCCCGCACCTGCACTTCGAAGTGCGCTACGGGGGATATTCGAATGCCGAGTGGATCGATCCTTATTCCGGGCCCAACAGTCAACCGGAATCGTTGTGGGCAAGCCAGCGTCCGTATGTGGACTCCGCCATCAACCGCTTGAGCACCCATTTCAGTTCGCCGGCAACTGCGGACGCTTGCTCGCTCACCATCACTCGTCTGCAAGACAGCTTCAGCACCGGACAGAACATTTTCTTCTACGCGTTCTACCGCGACTACCACGGACCAACGCCGACACAACTGAGTATCCATCGGCCGGACGGCACCACATTCGAAACCTGGCAATACGCAACCGATACCACTTTCTCAACCGTTTCCTCCGCCGCATGGGTGAGAAACTTCCCGGCCGGTTCACCCAATGGCACGTGGCGCATTCAAGCCACATACAACGGCCAGAGTCATGAGACCTATTTCAACCTGAATGCACCGACCAACATCACGGTGACTAGCCCGAATGGCGGCGAAAATTGGGACCGTGGGCTCTCGCACGCGCTGAGCTGGGACGACAACATCGGCGGAGACGTCAACATCGATCTGTATCGCAACGGTGTTCACGTTGGCCGCATCGCCAGCAACTCGCCCAGCGACGGCAGCTATCTTTGGACACCTGATGCGACATTGGCTCCCGGCCCTGGCTACAGCCTGCGTGTCACCAGCGTCATCACCCCCGCTCTGAATGACTCAAGTGATGCCACGTTCATGCTGAGCACCGACCTGCAAGTGTTTGCCAACAGCTTCGAAGCCTCGGCTGGCGGCCGCTGATCGCAGGCACGCACATCATTCTTGTCCGACGCCGGGGCCGGCTGGAGGGCGACCGTGCCGGCCCGCATGTTCCATCGGCCGCATTGCCGAACGCGAACTGTCTGCAAACGGGGAATCCATTGCGGCTTCTTGAATATGCGGGCTAGACTGGGCCGGACCGCCAGCTTCGGCGTTCAGGGGTTGTTTTCCATGCACACAGGCGCCGGATCGGAACTCACCGAACTGCTCAACCTCGGAATGCGCGGCGATCACCACGCAATGGACAGGGCCTTCACGCTGGTCTATGACGAACTCAGACGCACGGCCAGTGCACAGCTCGGCAACAATCGCAGCGCCACGTTGACGCCCACTGCGCTCGTGAATGAGGCCTACGTGAAACTCGTTTCCGGCGAACGACTGGACTTGCATGACCGTGGCCACTTCTTTGCGCTGGCTGCGCGCGCGATGAGGCAATTGCTGGTCGATCGTCAACGTCAGAGGAACGCCACCAAACACGGCGGAGAGCTCCAGCGCGTCGAGCTCAGCGACGAACTGCTCGACGAGTCCACCCGGCAGCTTGACTACCTTGATCTGGATCGGGGTTTGACCGAACTACAGCGTATCGACACACGCGCAGCGCAAGTCGTCGAACTGCTGTTTTTTACCGGCCTGAATTTCATGGAGATTGCCCAACTGCTCTCCCTCAGTGACAAGACAGTTCGTCGCGACTGGGCGAGCGCCCGCGCCTTCCTCTTGTTGCATGCATCGCCTTGACTGCTCCCGAGCCACCACGAATCGACGCGCTTCAATGGCTTCGACTCAAGGGCCCGCTCGCCGACCTTGCCGAACTTTCCGTCGACGAACGATCCGAAGCGCTGAAAAGGCTGCAGCTTGATCACGACGATGCCCGTGCGCTCGAAGCACTGGCCAATCATCTCCCCGATGCCGAATCCCGACTACCGATGCCTGCACGGACCGAACGTGTTCCGTTGCTGCGTTGGCAAGTTGGTGACCGGATCGGCGACTACACCATTGACGGCCTGCTAGGGCGCGGCGGGATGGGTGACGTTTATGCGGCCCATGCCCAGTCAAGCGGGGAGAGGGTTGCACTGAAGGTATTGCGGCAGTGCCTGGAACAGGGTGATTTCGCGCACTTTTCGACCAATGAACAGCGCGCACTCCAGCGTCTCGACGATCCGCATGTCGCACGATTCATCGAAGCGATCAATCTGCCCGACGGAAGCTTGTGCCTCGTACTGGAGCAGGTCGACGGCGAACCTCTGATGGTCTGGGCTACTCGCAATGAGCTGGCCCTGGACCAACGCCTCGCGTTGTTTGTCGAGATCTGCGTAGCAGTGGCGTGCGCGCATCAGCAACTGGTGGTCCATCGTGATCTGAAGCCAGGCAACGTCCTCGTTACCAAAACGGGACAGATCAAGCTGCTCGACTTCGGCATTGCCAAGTTGCTCGATGAAGATGGGTCGACCACTCAGACTCATGGTGGTCTGTACACGCTTGAATATGCCGCGCCGGAGCAGGTACTGCGCAACCCGGTGTCGACTGCGACCGACATCTATGCCCTCGGCGTGCTGCTGTTTCATCTTCTGACCGATTCATCACCGTACGCAACAGGCTTACACGAATCCCTGGTGAAATCGGTGCTCACCGACAAGCCGAGAAGCATCGCCAGTATTCCCTCTGCGGTTTCGGTGGATCGCGATCTCGATCGCGTCATTGCCCAGGCGATGGAAAAGAACCCCGGTGATCGCTATCGCAGTGCCATGGAACTGGCGAACGATGTGCAGGCGATTCGTGACGGCCGACCGATCAGCGGCGGCGGCAGCCGGTGGTATCGCACCAGAAAATTCGTTCGCCGTCACTCTGTTGCCGTCGCTACGTCGGCTTTGCTGATTGTCGTCTTGCTGTCGGCAACTTTCATGAGCCTGCATTGGGCACAACTTGCGAGTGAGCAGGCGCGTGTCGCTGCTGCAGAGTCGACGCGCGCCAATGCCGTGGCGGATTTCCTGGTGGGCCTGTTCAGGATTTCCGACCCCGGTGTGAATCGGGGGGACAAACTGACTGCCAACCAGATTCTCGATCGCGGGTCGGAAAACCTGGCTCAGACCTTTGCCCACCAACCACTTCAGCGTGCCCGACTGCAGGTCGTGACCGGCGATGTTTATGTCGCAATGGGTGAGTACGAAAGGGCACGCGGCGTACTCGAACCCGCTCTGGCGACACTCAGACAGGACGCCTCCGTAACAGCCGAGGAGATCGCGCATGCAAATCGTCAACTGGGCGAGGTGGCTTTCCAGCAGGCAGCATTCGCCGAAGCGATCGACTTGGCGTCAGCCGGCACCGCGGTGCTTGATCGCGATCATGTGATCACTTCCAGGGAACGAGTCTATCTGGCGCTGATCCGCTGTCGAGTCCACTACAAACTTGGTGAATTGGAAGAGTCCTCGCTTGCGCTCGCCAATGCGCGCAAAGCGGCAACTTCGATCGTGCCCGCCGACCTGGAGATCGAGGCCACGATTCACAATGATGCAGCCAATCTGGCCAATGAATCAGGCGAATATGAACTT
Source organism: Lysobacteraceae bacterium (assembly GCA_040376895.1). Lineage (GTDB taxonomy): Bacteria > Pseudomonadota > Gammaproteobacteria > Xanthomonadales > Ahniellaceae > Ahniella. The sequence continues at coordinate 11,470 of JBEIPT010000026.1, forward strand.
GCGCGCAACGAGTACACGCTCGCGCTGGAGAAACTCCGCCATGCCTTCGGGGAGGATCACTACCGCACCGTCGCAGTTCGCACAAACCTCGGCACCCTGCTGGTCACCAAGTTCGATGATTTTGACGGTGCGCAGCCGCTACTGGAACAGGCACTCGATCAATGGGAAAAGATTCGAGGAACCGACAGCGCCGCCTACGCAACGACCGCAGGCGTCCTCGGCGAGCTGTTTCGCCTGCGCAAGCAACACGATCAAGCTGCGAACTTCTTTCGCGACTCAGAGCGGGCATTTCGTGCCGCGCTGGGCGACACCAATCCCGCAATGACTTGGCCGATTGTGTGCAGTGGCGCGTCGCTCGCCGATCAAGGTCGATATCAGGAAGCCCTGGTCGAATACGAGCGCGCCTTGGCAATCATGGACAAGGGTCTGCCCGCAACCGAGATGCGCAGCAACGAGATTCGAAACCAGATCATCGATGTACTGATTCCGCTTCAGCGTTACGATCTGGCTCGGGAACTCGGAACAAAATCACTGGCGTTGACTCGCATCAGGCTTCCCCCAGACCATCCTTTCAGCGTCAACGTGCTGTATCGACTCGGCCTCGCAAGTTACGGACTCGGCGACGAGGTCACGGCCCATGCGTATTGGCAAGAGGCGCTGGAGCGAGCGCCTCGTGCGTTTGATCATCAGCCCGCCGCACTGGCGGAAATGCGTGCAGAGATTGCCGACCCCGATCGGGTGCTTCGCGAATATCGCGAACGTGCGATGAGACACTAGTCAGCACTCAAGGGACGACTCCAGGCACTTGATGGAGGAGCCTCCCGGCGCCATTGCGTCTTGCGGCTGCATTGATCTCACCGACCACGTTGGTTCACGCGCCAAAATCCATGGTCGAATGAGTGATCTGCATCGCCATGGCATTGGTCCAGCCAAAGCAGCAACCGCTCATGCAGCGGAGCTGGCCAACCACGCAATATGGCGCATTCTTCGTGCGATGCGCGGCCACGGTGCGGCGGCGTACAGACATCCTGTGGTTGCAGTGGGATGCTGAACCGGTCATCTGATCCCAGGACGCCGACCGGGCGTCGAATCCCGCAAAACCTGATATGCGTTGCGTGCCTGCGCGGACCGAACGCAGGAGAAGCCCATGAAAACCCTCGGCACATTGATCGCCATCGCGCTGCTCGCCGGCTGCGCATCGACCTCCTACAGGCCCGTGCAGGAAACCGACTTCGATCGATGGGCCAGCGAGGGCTGCACACGCTCCGGCGAGCATTTCGCGGTGACTGCTCAGGTGAACTCGGCAACACGCGAGAACATTGTGTTGTGGAATGGCTTCGACAGCTCGCGGACTGTCTCGGTGCAATTGCCGAGGCAGGGCGCTCGCAGCACGATACGTGGCTGGTTCGGCAAGAATCGCTACGAACTGAGTTATGAGCGACTGAATGAGCTTCGCATGAACGCAACGCCGATTACGCTCTCACTACGCTGTGAAGCGCCTCACATGGCGCCGTTCGCTGACCGCTTCAGCTACTTCGAAGGCGGCCAGCGGGTCGAGTTCGAGTTCTGACTGGCGGTGTTGAATTCCTGGCTCGCGCCGTGCCGCCATTCAGCGTTGCTGCCTCAGCACAAATCGTCGGCGCACATGCGGCAGCAACAAGCCCAGTCCGAGGTAATAGGCGGCCCATGCGATCACATAGACGATCGTGTGCGCCGACTGTCCGTCTTGCCGGGACGAAGGGATTCCACTGCCCAGCGTCAACAGCAGGATGGCAACCACGAGGCAGGCCCAGGCAGTACCGGCGGTCACTTCGATCGCCCGACAGTGCGCCGCACTGAACCAGTCGATTCCGTGCGGCGGCGCCATGCGTGCGGCCAGCAGCCAGGCACCGCTGACGATCGCCCACGGAGCATCCATCCGCAATGCGTTGACGGTGCCCGCCAGGGCAACGCCGAACAAGCCGAGCAGCACACAGGTAGTGCGCATCGCCCGCGATCCCTGTCGGATCGCTTGGCCCGCACCGACCGCCAGCAACGCCATAGGGAACTCGAACATGATTTGCGCCGCCAGCATGTCGGAAGCATCGGAGAACAGGCCGGGCCAGAGTTCACTGCCCACCAGCAGCATCGTCACGACGAACGCGCCGGTCCCCAGTTCACGCAGGTCAACTTGTTGTGCACGCCTCAGCGTCGTCGCCGGCTCGGAGTTGCTCCGTGTTTCCGCAACTCGCGACAGGACAGGGCGGGGCTTCGTTCTTCGGCGCTTCGACATTTGCTGATTATGCCGCGTGATCGCGGCGCACAGAATTCAGGAACAAGAAGGCCGGCTCAACGCCGGCCTCCCGCTTCTGGCCCATGCCGAGCGTCAGGGCGGCAGAGGGCCGCGATATTCCTGATCGAGCACCTGGAAGCTCCATCGCTCCGTGCCGCTGGCCAGATCGATCACCACGAGGCGCGTGCCACGTTCGACCCAACTGCCATCGGATTCCGCATAACCAAACGGCTGCTCACGAATCACCATCATGCCCTCAGTGACTACGAACGGCGCATGCGCATAAGGCGATTTGTAACCACCCTGTCGCTCGCCCTGTCGGTTGTAGATCGACCACTGGTAGATCTGGCCGAACGTGTCATGCGGCAATGCTTGCGACGTTTGAATATGGCGGTTGTCCGCGGCACGCAATTGCACGCCCGATACGTCGGCAACACGCTCGGCGTCGCCCAAGGCAAGCGCCGGAACTGCCGGCACGGAAAAGTCTGTGCGCACAGGGACAGCGTAGTAACGATTCTGGTCACGAACCAGGTCGAAGGATCCCGCCTCGACAGTGATCGGATTGATGACTTCGTTGCCGGCCTGGTCGATTTCGGCGATCGCCGCCCCGCGCAGTTCCTGGAATTCGTGACGCCAGAAGATTCGTACACCCTCCGGCGTGTCGACTGCACTGGCCTGGAATCGGCGTTTCGGCCTGGGGAAGAAGTTGGCCGAAACGGTTTCCGGCAAGTCGAAGCTGACTCGGTCAATCGCCTCCCCGCTGACCGGGTTCAACAGAAGGAGGACCGCCGTACCCGACGAATCCGGCGCCGACAGCGTCACCAGCACACCATCGGCGAGTGCGAGCGGGTAGGCCTTGTCCGGGCTGACCCAACGTGCGGCGCCGTTGCCCAAGTCCAGATGCTGGGTAAAGCCAGAGGGGTCAACAACGAATGCGCGATCACTTTCAACGTCCAGCAACACGCCCGGGCTCAACACCACCGACGCGGCGTTGCCTGCACTGGAAAGGCCGAGTGCAGCAAGAAAAACGAAACTATGCTTCATGATGTGTTCCCCTTTCATTCAAAGCCGTTGCTGAAGACGCCGTCATTGCCCAGTGGCAGAGACAACTTCCAGGCACCACGGCCCAAAGTACCGGCCAGCAGTACATCGTCGGCAACGTCGTAGTCCAACTCGAACACCGGCACGTTCGGAAGGTCATTACCCAGACGCGACCACGTGCTGAAACCGCTGCTGGCGCGGGAGACGAACACCCCGCGATCGGTGCCCACCACCAAGGCAGCGTCAGCATTGGGCAAGAAGGCCATCGAGCGAAGCGTGCCGGGCGAAAAACCGCTGATCAGGTTGCCGGTGACATCACCGAAGCTGGTGCCGCTGTTGGTCGACCGGAAGACTTGAGTGGTGGTCATCGCAAAGAGTCGGCCGTTGCCGCTGTTGCCCCCGACAGGGTTTATGCTTGGGTCGATGTCCACGTCGATGACGGTGGCCGGCAATACTGGCAACTGAGTCACCGGCCCGGCAGCAGTCGTTCGCAGGTAGGGCGCGGTCGTGGACCCGAAGTACAGCAAGTCTTCGTTGCCGGGAATGCCATAGACCATCGGCGAGCCAACAAAGGCGTTGATCCGGACTGTCGAAATGCGGGTGGTGGTGTCGCCCTGATTGAGGGATTCATAGACACCGTTCTCGCCACCAAAGATCAGCCGTGCGCCGTTCACTGCATTGCTGATGATCGGCGTATAGAACTGCGGCACCATCGTAAGGCCGTCGGTTGCCGTCAGCGCCGGAAAAGCCGTTGTTTGCACCGTATTGCTGGCATTGAGCGTACGACGCCGGAAGGCCCCCAGATCCTGGAAACTGTTGTAGCGGGTCGATACGGTGGTGGCGCCGACATCATTCACGGTCACGTCACCGCCATCCGCCGTGCTGACGCTGCGGAACCGTTTGAGGGCAATCTGGTCCTCTTCCGGCGTGCCGACATCCTGCGCGCCGCCCAGGACACGGTTGCTGAAACTGTCGTAGGCCAGGCTGTGATACTCGGTGGTCTGGAGCGTGCCGTTCACCGATTGCCAGACACCGGCAGTGGAGTTCGGTTGCGTTCGGCGATACACCCCGCCGTCGTCCGACTCAAGCAGGTTGCCGTTCGCGTCGAATGCCATATCGCGTGAATCGGCATGTGGCGAGGAATTGTTGGAAGTGCCGCTATGCGTCAGTGGCCTCCAGACCGGTGCGCCACCCAGTTCGCCGCGAAACGCCCGTCCACTGTAATCATTGGCACCACTCGAGTTCGGGAAGAACACGCTGGTGTTGTTGCCCTCTCCAAAATACGGCTGACGATCGCCTGCGAGATAGACAACATTGACATTGCCCGGGTCTGCGGCAATCGAGAAGTGAGTGCCGCCTTGACCACCGGGATGGGCGCCGATCGCGATACCGCCCGCCTCGACCGTGGTTGGCACACCGAGGTCGACCCAACCACTGGTGCCATCGGGAGAACGGAACACGTTGGACAGGCGACCGGTCCGAATGACCGCCACAAAAACATGACCACCGATGCCCACAACGAATCGGGCACGCGTGGCCCCGTTCATGGCCGCATCCATCACAGCATTCGAGACCCGCGTCCAGGTAGCGCCAGTGTCCGTTGAACGATACAAACCGGTGTTTGCGCCGCTGATGACAACTGCTGTGTAAAGCAAGGCGTTGTTCGCTGGATCGCCCTGGAGGTCCGTCGTGTTGCCGGCAGGCAATCCCGTTCCGGAACCACCCGAAATCTGTACAAAGGTGGCGCCGGTGTCGGTGGATCGGAACACACCCCCGTTCGTGGCGGCGACCAAGGTTGCACCGCGGGCTGCCACACCTCGGACCTGCCGACCAGCCAGGGTGACG
>JBEIPT010000199.1:0-7024 GCA_040376895.1 Lysobacteraceae bacterium
CACTGGCTTCTCGATCGAACATGTCTACGGGCACCATCGGTACGTTTCCACGCGCGACGACCCGGCCACGGCGCCGCGTGGCCGGAACGTCTACGCCCATGTACTGATCTCGACGATCCGAGGCAATGTCAGTGCGCACCATCTTGAGGTCGAGCGTATGGCAAGGCTCGGTCTGGGTACATGGCATTGGCGCAACGCGTTCGTTCGCGGTCACCTGATGAGCGTGTTGCTGATTGTATTGGCGTGGGCCATCGGTGGTTGGGTCGGTGCACTCTATTTCGTCGGTTGTGCGGTCTGGGGCAAGGCCCTGCTCGAGATCGTCAACTACATGGAGCACTACGGATTGGTCCGCGTGACCGGTTCGCCGGTGGCACCAAGACATTCGTGGAATACCAATCGGCGCATCAGTTCGTGGACGATGTTCAACCTCACCCGCCATTCGCATCATCACGCTGAAGGCGAGGTGGCTTACCAGGATCTGCGGCCGGTGCCGGACGCCCCGATGATGGTCAGCGGCTACCTCACCACCATTGTCCTGACCTTGGTGCCGCCGCTTTGGCATGCGCTGATGGTGCCGAAATTGCGCGATTGGGACGGGCGCTTCGCGAATGCCGACGAACGCGCTTTGGCCCTCGAAGCGAATCGGCGCAGCGGCCTTGCGGCGCTGATCGAGACACCGTCCGGAAATTACTCGAAGCTGTCGCCGAACAGTCCGTAGACGCCGGCCAACGTGGCGATCATGGCGGCGTCCATTTTCAGGATTCCGGTGGCCACTGGCTGGGCACGCTGCATATTGCCCGGCACATCGGTGAACTGATGGTAGTCCGGATAGATGCCCGCGCCGTTTTCCCAGGTGAATGCTGCCGGTACACCGCGCTGCAGGAAATGCCAGTGATCGGAGTACTCCCCGGTACTGCCTGAAATGATCAGGTTCAGTTCCGGCGCATAGGTCGCGGCATGGTCGGCATATTCGAACAGGATCGCCTGATGCGGCGGCGCGGTTTCGACACGTGCACTCAAGGTGTCGTCGATGGCATGGCCGATCATGTCGAGATTGATCATGTGCTTGACCTTGGCGATGTCACCTGAGTTCAACAAGGTGTTGGCGTAGGCCCGGCTGCCGACCAGCCCTTGCTCCTCGCCGGCAAAACACATGAACAGCACACTCCGTTCGGTGCGGATGCCCTGGAACACGCGTGCCAGTTCGATCACGCCTGCACAACCACTGGCATTGTCGTTGGCGCCTGGCTGGGGCGCCTGCGAGCCATCACAGCGAATATCGTTGCGGGCGTCGTAATGGGCGCCGACGATGATCCACTCGTCCGGCAAGCTGGCGCCAGTCTTGCGGCCGATCGCGTTGCCCAGAGACACAGTCGGCATGCTTGTATCGCACGTGGTACTGGACAGGGTGAATGGAAATATTTCGGTCGTGAGGCCCGCAGCAGTGAATTCATTGAGGATCAGCGTGCGGGCAGAAGTCAGTTGCGGGCTGAAGCTGTTTCGATTGATGCCGGCGAGGTTGCCGACGACCTGGAACCAGCGTGCACCGTCCACGCGAGCCGTGACGGCCTGGATCGCCGGATCGGGTGCCAGCGTGCCGCGTTGCAAGGCCATGTTGCGCACTTCGCGGGCGACCACGCCGTCAACCGGCGCTTTGCGTCCGACCACATGCAGCGCATCGGGAATGGATAACCACGCGGATTCAAGGCGGAGGATCTCGTATCCGCCCACGACTGCCAGCGCAGGCGGCAATTCATGGTCGGTGCACGCATGGTCGCGGATCCGCAGAGTCTCGAGGGAGAGTTGATCCGGACCGGCGCGGGTGCCGGTACGTGCCAGCCAATGCGCACGCGATTCCGGCGTCACCGCCATCAGCAACTCATTGCCGAACTCGACCGACCACAACACCGAAGCCTGTGATTTCAACTCCTCCACGCCCACAGCACCGCGATCGTGGATATCGACGATGACGGTATCGGCAAGCTCGGCGCCCGACAGGGCGGGTGCGAGGAACAACAGCGCGGAGGCGAGGGTGGGACGGATCATGGTGATGTCGGCGGGATACTGAAGATTACGCCGATCGGCAGTGGTTTGCGTGCCACCGCTCACGGTTTCCCCGGGTTAATCGAACCGCAAATTGCTGCGATCGATGTCAGTGTCGAACGGAAGCAGAGTGCTCAATGCTGCCGGATCCTCGCCGATGGGTTCACCTGCAAGTGTCACCCAGGCGTGGGCCGTGACCCGGCCATCGGACAGCCGGCGAACGCCCAACCTAAGAGCGGCAGGTACGCCGCGGGCGTGTGCGTAATGGTGCAGCGCCAGGGATCGATCCAGGCATCGACTGCCCGGAACCCAGCGGGCGGCACGTCGGATTGTCGCCGCCGCCGCTGAGAGCCAATCCCGGTCGTCGGCGTTGGGCGTCGTGGTAACCGGCAGGCTGTGGGCAGCGAGCACTGCAGCAGCATTGCCGGGGCCATATCGCAGCCAGGCAAGTTTCAGAACCAACATCGGCCACGGTGGAATCGATCCGCTCACTCGGCCGGCGCGCGCTTCTGGAATGCCAGTGCCTTCAATGCCGCCATCGCCTGGCTCAGGGCATAGTCCGTATCGAGTTCGGCGTCGCGCTCCGTGGCGCTTGAGTCGGTGGGGGCCAGTTCCGCTTCCAGGTGTCCCGCCAGGCTCGCTTCGGTTTCGATCAGCGTGGCAGTCCGGTCGGCTGGTGCCAGCTGCACATCACCCAGCAACAAGTCGGGATCGATGCCATGGGCCTGGATCGAGCGCTTGTTCGGCGTGTAGTAACGCGCAGTCGTCAGTTTGACCGCTGCGCCGGATTCCAGTGGCAACAGATTCTGTACAGAGCCTTTGCCGAAGCTCGGATAACCGACCACGATGGCGCGGCGATGGTCTTGCAGCGCGCCGGCGACAATTTCCGCTGCCGACGCCGAGCCTTGGTCGATGAGCACGGCCATAGGGGCGCCCTGGGTCAAGTCGCCGGGTTTTGCATCGAAGCTCAGGTCGCCATCGGGAATACGCCCGCGCGTGCTGACGATTTCGCCGGACTCCAGAAAACTGTCGGTCACTTCGACGGCGGAAGCGAGTACACCGCCCGGGTTGTTGCGAAGGTCCAGCACAACGCCGTACACCGGTTTGCCGGACGTCAGCTTGCGCCAGCGATCGCGCAGTTCCTGTGGTGTGGACTCCTGGAACTGCGACAGGCGGATCAGCACGTAACCCGACTCCAGCCAACGTGTCCGTACCGATTGTGAGCGGATTTCCTCGCGCACCAGCTTGATCTCGAGGGGGCTCGCCTCGCCGTCGCGATCAATCGTGACGGTGACCCGCGAACCGGGGTTGCCGCGCAAACGATCGGCCGAGTCGAAGTCGTGGGCATCGACGGCCACGCCGTTGATCGCGCTGATCACGTCACCCGCGCGAATGCCGGCCCGTTGTGCGGGCGAATCGTCGATGGCCGCGATCACGCGCAAAGCGCCGTTCATGAAGATCACTTCGACACCCAGGCCGCCGTAAAGGCCGCTGATGTCTTCGTCCCATTGCTGCATCTGCTCGGGCTCAAGATAAGCCGAGTGTGGGTCGAGTTCGTTCAGCATGCCGCGGATCGCCGACTGCATCAGGCGTTTGCCGTCGACCGGCTCGACATAGGCTTCCTGAATGGCGCGGAATACCGAGACAAAGGCGCGGATGTCTTCGGCGCTCACTTCCGTCGTCGGGGGTGGCGACGATGGGGCAGCCGCGTCTTCCGCAGTCCGGCCGGCGGGTGCGGCAAGGGCGAGGGCAAGACAGATGGACAGACGGGACAGAGACATCGGCAACATCCAGATATGCGGCAGGGCGCCTAGCATCCCAACCGCGCGAGCGCCACACAAGGCCCGCACGCGTATTGCCGGTGCGGCATGGATCAAGCCCCCCCTGCGGGAGGCCCCGACCGACTACGGAATACCACTGGGATGACCAATCTCAGTAACCTTGGCAAGCAGGCCTTCCGTCGGTTGCGACGAAAAGCGCCAAAAGGTCAATGGAGTCCCGCCTGTCCCCGTCCACGCCAGATCTGACATCAGAATTGAACGCTGCCCGCTCCGGCGATCGTGACGCGGCAGAGCGAGCGATCGGGCAGGTTTATGCCGAGCTCAAGCGCATGGCTGGGGGAATCCTTCGTGGCAATCCAATCACGCTGGATGCCACATCGCTGGTGCACGATACGTTCCTGAGACTGGTGCCGGAGTCCGAGCTCAACTTTTCCGACCGGGGGCACTTTTTCCGCCTGGCCGCTCGAGTCATGAGGCAGATCATTGTTGACCACGTGCGCGCCCTGGCGGCGCAGAAACGCGGAGGAGAATGGGTGCGTACCGATTTGACCGAGCGCATCTCGATCACCGACGCCGGTCGCATCGACGTGCTCGCGCTTGATGCGGCATTGACCCGACTGCATGCGCGTGACACGGAACTCGCCGAAGTGATCGAGGCGTACTTCTTCGGCGGGTTCACGTTCGAGGAAATCGCTGCTGCCCGTCAGAGCAGTGAGCGAAGTATTCGGCGCCAATGGGAAGTGGCGCGGCTGTTCCTGCTCGGAGAATTGGGGCAGGAATAGGCTTATCGGCAGAACGTTGCCGGTTTTGCCGCTGCTTTGCGTTGATCATCAAGAATCGACCACGTCCATACCTATGCCCGTATCGCACCAGCAAATCAGAGCATTGATCGAGGCCGCCCTCGACTTGCCGACCGACGCCGAACGCGAGCAACTGCTTGCGGGATGCGCCGATCCGACACTGGCCGCCGAGGCGCGCCGCCTGCTGGGGTTGCGCGATCGGGTCGAGGTCCTTGATCGTCTGGTCGCCCCGGATCTTCTGTTGCCGATCCTGGCGCCGCAACTCCCCGAACGGATTGGTCCCTACCGTATCAAAGGGTTGCTGGGCAGCGGCGGGATGGGCGCGGTCTACCTCGGGGTGCGCGATGACGGCAGCTTCAGCAAGGAAGCTGCCATCAAGGTGATCCGGGACGTCTACTCGCTGGAGCAACGCGAACGTTTCCAGCGTGAGCGTGAGCTGCTGGCCCGGCTTGACCATCCCGCGATCGCTCGTGTGATGGATGGCGGGAGTACGGACCAGGGGCATCCCTGGATGGCCATCGAGCGGGTGCTGGGTCGGCCACTCGATCAGTACGCAAGGGACGAACACCGATCGGTGCCGGATCGAATCCGTCTGCTGCAGAGAGTGATCGATGCGGTCCAGTTCGCGCACCAGAATCTGATCGTGCACCGGGACCTCAAGCCGGCGAACATTCTTGTGCAGTCGGACGGCTGCCCGAAGCTCCTGGATTTTGGCGCCGCCAAGCTGATTGGAAACGCCGGGGTTACCCAGACCTCCGGGCGCGCCCCCATGACCTACGCCTATGCCGCGCCAGAGCAGATTCGCGGTGAGCCCATCACTACCGCCACCGATGTTTATGCACTCGGCGTCATCCTGTACGAACTGCTCACCGGCGATCGCCCGCATCGAGTATCCGGCGACAATCCGCTCAGCCTGTTGCAGGCAATCACCGAAACCGATGCCATGGCGCCGAGCGAATGGCTTCGCCGACGCCAGACCAGTACGACGACCGTGGCGTTCCATCCGCGCGAATTGAATGGGGACCTGGACACCATCGTGCTCAAGGCGCTCGAGCGCGATCCGGCGCGACGTTACCCCTCGGCACAAAGCCTCAGTGATGATCTGGGTCGATACCTCGCCAATCTGCCGATCCAGGCGCGTCCGGCAAGTTGGCGATACCGGTCGGCCAAGTGGATCCGCCGCAATCGCCTCAGTGCCGCACTGGCGGCCGGTGTCGCGGCAGTGCTTCTGTTTTCCGGAATCTGGGTAGTGCGTGAGCGTAATCGTGCGATCGAGCAGGCACGGGTGGCTCATGCGAGCAAACAGTTCCTGATCGATACCTTCACCGCTGCCAATCGTTGGACGACCGGCCGTGAAGTAACAGCCGTGGAACTGACCCTTCGTGGCTTGGAGCGGGTCGCCACGTCGCTGAAGGACTATCCGGAAGCGCGAATCGAAATGTATGACGTGCTGGGCCACACGCTCGGGCGAGCCAGCCCGGTTGCCCAGGGCGCGCGGGCGCGCGAGTTGCAAGTGGCCGAACTGCGCAAGCTCAGGCCAGGTTCGGCGCAGCTGGTGCAGGCGGAGTTCGATCTCATGCACGCTTACTGGTTTGCCGAAATGTTGCCGCCATTGCAGCGGCAGTTGGCCATTCTGGAGCGGGACTATGTCGATGCCATGCCGCCGTGGACACGAGTCGGCATGCAAACCATGCGCCTGGATGCATCGCGCACGCAAGGCGACTACGCGACGGGACTGCTCGCAGCCGATACGCTTTTGCCGGCATGGTTGGCAGCCGCCAAAGAATTTCCGGATGCTAAACGGCGGGAGTACAGCATCCTGCAGCCTCACGTCGACTGGCATCGCATGGAAGCCCTCGACGCGGCAGCACAACACCGTCAAGTTCGCGAGAGTGCCCTGGAGCTGCTGCGTTCAGCCGAGCGGGATTTGGCCGATCGTCCCGCCGTGCAGGCACATTACACCTGTTTCGTCGTGCGCCACGCTGCCGCCCTGAGCCCTGGCCGGATGCGGCGCGCCCGCAATTGGATCGGCGCACAATTCGGCGAACAGGGCGGATTCACGCTGTGGATGGACCTCAGGTTGCTTGATGTGGCCTTGAGGAACCAGGCAACCGGCGAGGCACAAACGTTGTACGACCGGCTGGAAATGCCCCTCCAGCAGTACGGGGAGGAGTCACTGTTCGAGTTGCGCGACCTGTATCTGCTCGGCGCGGAATTGGCGCTTGCACAGGGAAGTCCGGAGGTCGCGGGCGATCGCTGGCGTCGCGCGCTTGAACGGTCACGTCATTCGGACGCACACCTCGTGTTTCCCGGCGCGACGTCATTCGAATCGCCATTCACGCGCCAGGCACTGGCTGGCCTTGCTTACCTCGATGCGGTGGCCGGACAGCCGCGCTCGGC
>JBEIPT010000016.1:0-21162 GCA_040376895.1 Lysobacteraceae bacterium
ATCGCCCGAGAACACCAGCTTCTTGGTCACGCCGTTTTCCACTGCATGCAACTCGACGATCGACGCGCCGATGATGTGGCCAGCATCGCGCAGCCGAACCTTGATGTTGTCTTCGATCTCGAACCACTCGTCATACGAGTGGCCGCGAAGTTGATGCAGCACTTCGCGGACGTCGTCCTCGTCATACAGTGGTTCAAGTGGCTTGAGGCCACGACGCTCGCGTCGCCGGTTTTCATAGGAGACATCCTGGGCGGCGAGGCGCGCGGAATCTTCAAGCATGATCTTCGACAGGGACTTGGTCGCGAACTGGGTGTGAATGTCGCCGTGATACCCGCGCTTGCGCAGCAGTGGCAGGCGGCCGACATGATCGATATGCGCGTGAGAGAGCACCATGTTGTCGATCCGGCGAATGTCGAACGCGAACCGTTCGCTGTTCCGCTTGGCCTCTTCACGACCGCCCTGGATCATGCCGCAATCGAACAGGATTCGTTTGCCGGCGGCTTCGATCAGGTGGCAGGAGCCGGTCACTTCACCGGCTGCACCGAAGAACGACACTTTCATGGGAGAACCTCACTGATCGGATTCAGGGCACCATGCAAATCGGTTGTGCCCGGTCTGCTCGAGATACTCGAGCCATTTGGCAAAAAAGGAATTCATGTGCAGGCGGTAACGCATGACGGTGCGACCCGGCGGAAAGCGTCCGAGCGCATGTTCAAGTCGACTGCCAAAGTAACAGGTCACGACCTCGGCAACCTGCGCATCCCGATAGAGCCGGACATGGGCCGATGGATCAGGCTGGCCACTGCGCGCATCGAGCATCGCGTAGCTCAGCTTCATCTCCATCGTGTAGGGTGCTCGGTCAATGACATCGAGCTGCAGCGGCATGCCGACATTGCCGTCGGACCGGTAACGGCCGACCTCCAGATGCTGAGGTCCGAGGACTCGCGTCAACGCCCAATAGTTGTTGGCATACAGCCCCATCAGGTAAGCGAACCTGCTCGGACGGTCGTGGACAATGGTGGTGTGTGGATCAAGCATGGCCCATGGTATCGCCCTGCGCCGAAAGCGACAGGCTTCCGGTGCGCTCCGGATCAAACTATAGTCACGGGCCAAAGTCTCGTGAACGACGTGCTCACTGCCGGAAGTGCATGTCGGCGAAGAGTTGCTCGACAGCGGCAACATCACGTCCGTGATAGTGCTCGGTCGGTGCAAACCAGAATGCGACGTTCAGCCGCTCCCGACGTTCGAACATCAGGGCGTGACCTTTGTAGATCAATCCGTTCGGTGCGCGCAAATCCAGATCGAATCGGTACGTCGTGAATCCGTCACGATGTCCAGGCTGCACGTTGTTGGCGCCGACGTTCGCAAAGCCGGCTTGCGCCAGACCATCAACGAGCAGGTCGCGCAATTCATTCGGTTCCATGCCGGTCCGGAAGAACGGCCCGTCCGGATTGCGGCGTGTCTGCCGGCCGTAACCGAAGATGTGATGTTTGTCGCGGATGTTCGCGAGGAACGTCAGTCGGTTCAGCGCCGTGCCGTCGACTGTCCAGGTTTCGTTGCCGATGCCTCGATACCGTGCCCATTCGATCGGCGATTCGACCTCGAAGACCCGCTGTACCCGTACGGGTTCGTTCGGGCGCACCAGGCCGGGAGCGCCATTGCAGGCGACCAGCATCACAAGCGCGCCAAAGGTGCCCAATCTCAGCAGCATTCGAGTGGCCTCAGTCTTCATGGGTGCGTACCGGTTCCTGCATCAGATGTTCGATCAGCGCGCGGTCATCTGCCTTCGGGCGTGCCGCGAGATAGTCGGCAAATGCCCGATTCGCCGACTCCGTATCCTGAACCCGACGGAAGGCGTAACCGAGGTCGCGCAGCGTTTCGGCCGGATAACCCGGCAAGTCGAGTGCTGCGACATAGGCGTCGATTGCCCGTTTATCGTCACCGGGCGCCCTGCGTTTGCGGAATACCTCACCCCGGAAATAAGCCAGCATGCCGGCGTTCCGGACATCCGGTCGGGACTGCAGGCGGTCAAGCAGGACCAGTGTCTGCGGGTAGTTGCGGCGTTGGACTTCGTCCGCGAGCCAGGTCGTCAAGAACGGCCGCAGCGCTTCGTTGAATTCAGCGCCACCGGTGCCATCACCGTTCTTCGCCAGTGCCTCGGCCTCACGCCGCAAAGTCGTCAGTCGTTCTTCGGTTGCAGGGTGGGTGGCGAATACCGACGAAGGCTTGCGCCGATCGCGTGCGTTCTCTTCGGCCAACAAGGCTTGCCAGAGTTTCCAGCCCTGGTTGGCGTCGTAACCGAGTGCAACACTCCGCTCAAAGCCATGTTGGTCCGACTCGCGCTCGTGGTCACGGCTGTATTTGAACAGGCTGGCGTAGGCAGCGAACAAGGCCACGTCGAACGCATCCCCGGCATTCGCGCTCGGGCTGCCTGCCGCGATGAGTTGCAGCAGACTCAGCGCGTTCGCGGTGTCCTTTGTGCGTCGCCATTGCTTGATCGAATGTTGACCCAGGAAGTGGCCAATTTCGTGGCCGAGCACAAAACCGAGTTGGGCTTCATTTTCGGCGCGCAACAGCGCACCGGTCCAGACCTGCATCACACCGTTCGGAGCCATGCTGGCGTTGAAGTAGGGACGGCGCACGATATAAACGCGGATGTCCTTGCAGTACTCGCCGGCATAACGGCACACCAGGCCATTCACGTAACGGTTCAAGGCTTCATCGCGCACGAGGAGCGGTGATCGTTGTAATGCGCGTTCGGATTCGGCGAGGGCATCCCAAAGGCCGCCTTCATCGGTGTGTTCGGCTGGCCGGTCGCCAGGTTCCATCGTCCGCAAGGGCTGGCTGCTGCAGCCAACCAGCGCAATGGCAAGCGAGACCAGCAAAGACTTGAGCATCGGGAACATCAAGCGGCTCACAGCGGCAACCCCTTCAGCAGTTTGGTTGCCGTTGCCTGCGCACCTTCGTCGTCACGCAGATCGCCGAGCGAATCGCTGAGGACGTTGAACCAAACCACATCACCGGTGCGCAGATCGACGAGGGTCGCCACACCGAACTGTTGACCGCCTTGCAGCACACCGACTTGCAACGCAGCCGCCAGGATCATCAGTGCGGCACGGCCGGTGCTGGTGTAACTGTCGCGGACGATGACCGTGAGCATGTAGTCGGCACCGGTCTGTTCCCGGATTGTGGAAACGCCCGGGCCGAGCGTCCAGCTCAACGGCTTGCGGCGGCTTGCGCCACGAGTGGGCAGGGGGACATGCAGGTAACTGTGGGTAAAGATGGTGTTGATGACGGCCTCGTTCAGCGCCAGCACTTGGCGCGGCTTTGCGTCCGCCGGAAGTTCGGCGGGGACTCGGTACTCCGGCTTCAGATTGGCCTGGCGCTCCGCCAGGATCACGTTGATGGCGGCCGGAAGCCTGTCGCGCGCGGCGCGGGTCCAATCCGCCCGCGGCTCCATCAGGCCGCTTGCCTGCATTTCGAAGAGTTGGATGCTCGGCTCGACCAGCACGACACTTTTTCCGCCCAGATCGCGGGCAACATCAAATTCGGCGTCGGTGCGGACATGGGTGGACGAACATGCCGACAGGACCAGTGCACACAGCACGAACAGTGCTCTGCCGAAATTGCCCCAACGCCGCATTCCTGCGCCCGACACGTATGCCTGCATGGACACGAACTCCCTCGCCGAATGGCCTGATTATGCCGGGATCGATACCCAATGTGCCCTGACCGAAGACATATTCGCCAAACCCTCGACCCGCCCGGGACAGGGGTTCGGGCGAAACAAGGGCAGGCGCATTTGTCATGTGGCCGGTCGGTTCGCGGCGGGCTCGACGGCATGGCCGGATGCTATGATCTCCCGGCTTTGCCGCGGCCCGCCCGCCGGTCGACCTTTGAGAGGTGCCGGAACCGGGCCAGGCTGCCAATGTAGCCATCCGGCGGCAAGCTGGACGGCAAGAACCGGATATGGAGTCCTTATGCTCAAGCTCGCCGAACGGATGGGTCGTGCCAAGCCCAGTGCCATCATGCTGGTGGCCGAAAAGGCCAAGAAACTGAAGGCCGAAGGCCGCGACATCATCAGCTTCTCGATTGGCGTGCCCAATTTCCTGCCCGGCGAGCACGTCTACGCCGCTGCGCGCGAGTCGCTGACCAAGGACAGCGGCAGCTACGGCTCGAACCGCGGCCCGGATGCCTTGCTTGATGCCTTCCTGAAACATCTCAAGGAAGGCGGATTCGAGGGTTACGAGCGCAAACATGTGGCCACCGGGATCGGTGCCAAGCAGGTGCTGTTCAACGTCATGTACGCATTGTTGAACGAAGGTGACGAAATTCTGATCCCGACCCCATACTGGACCAGTTATCTCGACATTGCCGACATTCTGGGGGCGCGCTCCAAGCTTCTGCATTGCAGCGCCGACCAGGACTACAAGCTCACGGCTGCCCAACTTGAGGCAGCAATCGGCCCGGAAACCAAGGTGCTGATGTTCAACAATCCGTCGAACCCGACCGGCATGGTCTACTCGCACGAAGAAGTGCGGGCGCTCGCCGACGTGCTGGTCAAGCACAAGATCTGGGTCATTTCGGACGACATCTACAACCGCATGATCTTCGATGGGCTCGGATACGCCCACTTGGTCAAGGCGCGGCCGGAACTGAAGGACCGCGTAATCCTGATCGATTCGTTGTCCAAAACCTACGGCATGCCTGGCTGGCGCATGGGGTTCGTTGCGGGTCCGGTGGAAGTGGCGCAAGCCATCGTCACGCTGAACTCCAACCACATCACGAACGTGCCGGAAGTCGTCAATGCCGCGGCCGTGGCTGCCCTGGCTGGCCCGCAGGACGTTCCGATCCAGAAAAACAAGGAATTCGAAGGAAAGCGTGACTTGGTCATGGCAGCGCTGGCGAAATGCCCGGGTGTCATTTGTCCGAAACCGCAGGGTGCGTTCTACGTGTTTCCGGATATCTCGGTCGCGTTTGGTCGCTCGCACCAGGGTCGCCTGATCGCGAACGACGTCGATTTCTGCAGCGTTCTGCTCGATGCGAAGGGCGTCGCATGCGTGCCGGGTTCGGCATTCGGCGAACCGCGTGCGATCCGCATCAGCTACACGTGCCCGAGCGCTCAGTTGCCGGACGGCATGCAGCGTATCGTCGATTTCTTCGCCGAGCTTTCCTGATGCGGGCCTGGCTGCGCTGGGCACTGGTGATGACGCTGGTAACCCTGGCGTCGGCCGCCTGTGCGCGGGAGCAGCGAGTTCCGGAAGGAATGCGGATCCTGATCGGGTCCGAGCATGTCGTGCTGCTTACCACCGCGTGGTGTGGTTACTGCAAGAAGCTGCGCGCCGATCTCGATGCGGCCGGCGTGAGTTACCGAGAATGGGATACCGAGAGAAGTGAAGTCGGCAACCAGGCGCGATCGCGTCTGGGTGGCGGCGGCACCGTTCCGGTGACCATCATCGGCGACGACATTCTCTACGGCTACCAGCCTGAGCGCATCATCAAACTGGCCAAACAATGACGCCTCGGCAAAAATCGCCGTGGCTCACGATCCAAACAGTCGACAAGGACCCATCCCCATGAAGAAGCCCGTCCGTGTAGCAGTCACCGGCGCCGCCGGCCAAATCGGTTATTCGCTGATCTATCGCATTGCCGCCGGCGAAATGCTGGGCCGCGACCAGCCGGTCATCCTGCAGATGCTGGAACTGCCGATGGAAAAGGCTCAGGCCGCCCTGAAGGGTTGCATGATGGAACTCGAAGACTGCGCGTTCCCGTTGCTCGCCGGCATGGTCGGCACGTCTGATCCGAAGGAGGCATTCAAGGATGCCGACTACGCACTGTTGGTCGGCGCGCGCCCGCGTGGTCCGGGCATGGAGCGCAAGGATCTGTTGATGGAGAACGCCAAGATCTTCATCGAGCAGGGCAGGGCGCTCGACGAAGCTGCCAGCCGTGATATCCGCGTGCTCGTGGTCGGCAATCCGGCAAACACGAATGCTTACATCGCGATGAAGTCGGCGCCGAGCCTGCCGAAGAAGAACTTCACGGCGATGCTGCGTCTGGACCACAACCGTGCCCTCAGCCAGTTGGCTGCCAAGGCATCGGTGCCGGTCGCCGACATCGAAAAGCTCGTGGTGTGGGGCAATCATTCGCCGACCATGTATCCGGACTACCGTTTTGCGACGGTTGCCGGCGGGTCGCTGAAAGACCGCATCAATGATGAAACCTGGAACCGCGAGACTTTCATTCCGAAGGTTGGCAAGCGCGGCGCCGCGATCATCGAGGCACGTGGTTTGTCGTCGGCGGCTTCGGCTGCCAACGCCGCCATCGACCATATGCGCGACTGGGCCCTCGGCACCAACGGCAAGTGGGTGACCATGGGCATTCCGTCCGACGGCAGCTACGGCATCCCGGCCGACGTGATGTACGGCTTCCCGGTGACCTGCGCCAATGGCGAATACAGCATGATCCGCGACCTGCCGGTCGATGACTATTCGCGCACGATGATGGACAGGACACTGGCTGAGCTGCAGGAAGAGCAGGCCGGTGTGGCGCCGATGCTCACTGCCTGATCGACGAAGTACCGGAGCCCGCTCAGACGGGCTCCGGGTTTGCAAGAGTGGTTGTGCGCATCGACGCATTGGAGTGATACATGGCACGAGCGATCCTGATTGCGTTGGTGATTGCGGTGGTGATTGCAATATTCCTGCCGCGCAGTGGCCAGCGCGACGATGGCGACAAGGTGCCTGCGGCTGTGCGCGCGCAGTTGCGCGGGCACAAAGTTGTCATGCTCAGCGCGAGTTGGTGTGGTTACTGCAAGACCCTGCGTAACGACCTCCGTGCCGCAAAGATACCGTTCAAGGTGCTCGACATCGAAGAAACCGCCACCGGCCGCAACGTGGCCGATGCGTTGAACGTTCAGGCTGTGCCGGTGACGATCGTCGACGACGATGTCGTCTACGGATATGACCCGGATGAGGTCATTGCGCTCGCCAAGGATTGACCCCGCGGCTGACCGCGTCGAAACAACAGAGAGGACAACATGACCGCAAGCGCTGGAGCGCGTTTCCGTTCGGCACTCGCCGACGAGTCACCATTGCAGATCGTCGGGGCGATCAATGCCAATCATGCGCTGCTCGCCAAGCGCGCCGGCTTTCGGGCGATCTACCTGTCCGGCGGCGGTGTTGCCGCGGGATCGTTGGGCATGCCTGATCTCGGCATCAATACGATGGACGACGTGTTGATCGACTGCCGTCGGATTACCGATGTCTGTGACTTGCCTTTGTTGGTCGACATCGACACGGGTTTTGGTCCGAGTGCGTTCAACATGGCGCGGACCGTCAAGTCGTTGATCAAGGCCGGAGCCGCAGCATGTCATCTGGAAGATCAGGTCGGCGCGAAACGCTGTGGCCATCGTCCCGGCAAGGAAATCGTCAGCACCGAAGAAATGGTGGATCGCGTTAAGGCGGCGGCGGATGCCCGCACCGACGCGGCGTTTTTCCTGATTGCCCGCACCGATGCGATTGCCGTTGCCGGCGTCGATGCCGCGATCGAGCGTGCCCAGCGTTGTGTCGAAGCCGGTGCCGATGGCATCTTTGCCGAGGCCGCGTACGACCTGCCTACGTATCGCAGGTTTGTCGAAGCAGTGAACGTTCCGGTGCTGGCCAACATCACGGAGTTCGGCAAGACGCCCTTGTTCACGCGCGACGAACTGGCATCGGTTGGTGTCGGCATGCAGCTGTATCCCCTGTCGGCGTTCCGCGCGATGAACAAGGCGGCCGAGTCGGTCTACACGGCGATTCGCAGGGATGGTCACCAGCAAGCTGTGCTGGACACCATGCAGACACGTGAAGAACTCTATGACCGGATTGGTTATTACGAGTACGAGCGAGCGCTCGACGCACTGTTTGCCAGAAAGGCCTGACATTCCTTTTCTGAATGGTTCCGTTCTTTCTGGATGAATCCGCTGCACCGCAATAAGAAAAAGCTTGCGGTGTTTCGGTGCCCAACATATACTTTCCTTCTTGATGCGGGGTGGAGCAGTCTGGCAGCTCGTCGGGCTCATAACCCGAAGGTCGTAGGTTCAAATCCTGCCCCCGCTACCATCAAAATGAAAACGGCGCGCCTCGAAAGGGTCGCGCCGTTTTTGTTTGTTCGCGCTTTCCAATCTTCGGGATTGCCTTGCCACTCTGTCTGTGGGAGCGGCAAGTGGGGTTGACCCTCCTTCAATGTGATGCAGATCATCCAGCTTGTCGTCACTGGTTGCCCGAGCGAATCGGGGTAATCGGACACTTCGGTCCTTGCCGAAAACGCCGATTCAGGCTATGCTTTTGAAGCCTGAGCGGCAACTTGTTCCTGTGCAGAGTCATTGCACGAATCGAGTGGGCCGCGACCACATTTCTTGGAAAGGCCTCCTTCGGGGGCTTTTTTAGTTGGCGCAGCGGCCTTGAGCCGTGACGAGCCAACCAAGAACTGAACCGTATGGATACGGGCCCTCGGGCCCGTTTTTGTTTTTGGAAGCCAAAAAGTGAAATCCGAACAGATTGAGACATTGCTGGCGCCCGTGATCGATTCCATCGGCCTTGAGCTGCTGGGCCTCGAATTCGTGCCGCACCGAACCAACGCACTGCTGCGAATCTACATCGACGCAGCCGAGCGACCGGTCACGATCGAGGATTGTGAGGCCGCCAGCCGGGAAATTTCGGCGACGCTCGACGTCCACGATCCGATCACGTCGCGGTACACGTTGGAAGTGTCCTCGCCGGGTCTTGATCGCCCGCTGTTCAAGCCGGCCCACTACGCCCGTTTCGTCGGCGAGCCGGCGAAGATCACGGTCCACGTGCCGGTCGGCACCCGACGACGTTTCCAGGGCGAACTCCGCCGCGTCGAAGGTGACCTGATCGTCATCGAACAGGATGGTGTCGACGTGGAAATCCGCCACGACAACATCGAAAAGGCCAAACTCGTTCCGGTGTTTCCGGAGCCGAACGACGGTCGCGCCAAACCGGCGCCGAAACCCAAAAAACCCAAGGCATAAGTTCATCCACTTTGCCGCAAGCGCAAGAACCTATAAAACCTTTGATGCCGGAAGGCAGCGGAGCACATCATGAGCAGTAAGGAAATGTTGCTGGTCGTCGAAGCAGTCGCCAATGAAAAAGGCGTACAGCGCGGCGTGATCTTTGACGCAATGGAAGCAGCCCTGGCTTCGGCAGCGAAAAAGCGCTACCCGGATCAGGATGTATCCATCCGCGTGTCGATCAACCGCAACACCGGTGAGTACGAAACCTACCGTCGCTGGGAAGTGATTGCCGACGACATCGTCATGGAATCGCCCGAGCGCATGATGCGTCACATGGACGCCATCGATCTCAAGAGCGACCACGTGATCGGCGATTTCGTCGAAGAGCGCATCGAGAATCCCGAGTTCGGTCGTATCGCCGCGCAGGCCGCGAAGCAGGTTATCGTGCAGCGTGTGCGCGAAGCCGAGCGTTCGCAGGTGGTCGACGCTTATCGCGACCGCGTGGGCGAACTCGTCACCGGTATCGTCAAACGCGTCGAACGCGGCAATGTGTTCCTTGATCTTGGCAGCAACGCCGAAGCGATCATTCCTCGTGACAAGGCGATTGCCCGCGAGAACGTGCGCCCAGGCGACCGTCTGCGTGGTTACCTCCTCGAGATTCGCACTGAACTGCGCGGCCCGCAGTTGGTGGTCTCGCGTACCGCTCCTGAGTTCATGGTCGAGCTGTTCAAGCTCGAAGTGCCGGAAGTCGGGCAGGGCCTGGTCACGATCATGGGTTGTGCCCGTGATCCGGGTGACCGCGCCAAGATCGCCGTCAAGGCGAACGATCACCGCACCGATCCGATCGGCGCCTGCATCGGTATGCGTGGTTCGCGCGTCCAGGCGGTGTCGAATGAACTGAACGGCGAGCGCGTCGACATCATTCCGTTCAACGACAACCCGGCGCAGTTCGTCATCAACGCCATGGCGCCGGCCGAAGTGCAGTCGATCATCGTCGACGAAGAAAAGCACTCGATGGACGTTGCGGTAGCTGAAGACAAACTGTCGCAGGCCATCGGTCGCGGCGGTCAGAACGTCCGTCTCGCCAGCAAGTTGTCAGGCTGGCAGTTGAACGTGATGACGCAGGCGCAGATCCAGCAGAAGTCGGAAGGTGAGCAGGAAGCTGCGCGCCAACTGTTCATGGATCGACTCGAAGTCGACGCCGAAATCGCCTCCATCCTGGTGCAGGAAGGCTTCTCGACGGTTGAGGAAATCGCCTACGTTCCGGAAGCGGAACTGTTGGCGGTCGAGGAGTTCGATTCCGATGTCGTCGAAGAATTGCGCGCCCGTGCTCGCGATGCCTTGCTGACGCAGATGATCGCGGCCGAAGAAGACCTCGAGAAGAACAAGCCAGCAGACGATCTGCTGTCGCTGGAAGGCATGACCGACGCGCTGGCTTACGCACTCGCCGAACGTGGCGTGCGCACGCGTGAAGACCTGGCCGACATGGCCGCTGACGAAATCAGCGACATTGAGGGCCTCGACGAAGACGGCGCCAAGAAACTCATCATGGCCGCACGCGCACACTGGTTCGAGTAAGCATTGACACGCACGGATCGCCCCAAAAGTACTGCTCGAAACGCAATCAAGGATTCTCATGTCTGACGTAACCGTTCGCCAACTCGCCCAAGTTCTCGGCATGCCGATCGACAAACTGGTCGAACAGTTTTCCGAAGCCGGCATGAAGGTCTCTGGACCGGATCAAGTGGTCAGCAGCACCGACAAGGTGAAGCTGCTCGGGTTCCTGCGTCGTACGCATGGCAAGAAAGATGCCACCCCGGTGAGCGAAGCGTCGCCCAAGCAGATCACGCTGAAGCGCAAGCAAGTCAGCGAAATCACGGTTTCGGCAGGTGCGGCGCGTGGCAAGACGGTCAACATCGAAGTGCGCCAGAAGCGCACCTACGTCAATCGCAACGAGCTGGACGAACAGGAACAGCCGCACAGCGACGAGCGCGAACATGCGCTGAAACTGCTGGCTGAATCCAGGTTCGGCAGGATGCCGAGCTGGCCCGGCTCCGGGATATGGATGACAAACAGCGTGCTGTCGAAGACGGCAAGCGCCAGGAAGAAGAAGCCCGTCGCGCTGCCGCCGAGGCAGAACGTCGTGCCGAGGAAGCCGCGCGTGAAGCGTTGCGACTGGCAGCCGTCGAAGCCGCACGTATTGCCGCGCAGGAAGAAGCCCGCCTGAAAAAGCCGGCCGAAACCAAGCCGGTCAAGGTCGAAGAAAAGAAGCCACATCCGCCGAAGCCAGCCGATCGCCCTCCGGAAAAGGCGCCGCCGAAAAAAGACGGCGCGGAATTGCCGCATCGTCACAAGGGCAACCGCGGCAGCCATCGCATGCAGCTTGACGAAGTCACCAGCGAAGATCTGGGTGGCGCAAGTCGTTTCCTCGCCGGCGAATTGCATTTGTCGGGTGATCACGCCCGCCGTACCAAGAAGCGTCCGCGCGGCAAGGAACAAGGTCGTGTCCATGTGGCCGCCGGTACCTTCTCGCGTCCGACGGCGCCGCAGACGCGCGAAGTCGCGATCGGCGAGACCATCAATGTCGCCGACCTCGCAGTGCGTCTGGCGCTGAAAGGCTCCGAAATCGTCAAGACGCTGTTCAAGATGGGCGTCATGGTCACGATCAATCAAACCATCGATCACGACACCGCGGTGTTGGTGGTCGAAGAACTGGGGCATAAAGCCATGCGCGCTGAAGGAAAGGACGCCGAGTCCGTACTCGCGGCAGTGCAGGCAGGTGACCAGGGTGACCTGGACACGCGTCCGCCGGTCGTCACGATCATGGGCCACGTCGACCATGGCAAGACATCGCTGCTCGACTACATCCGCCGCACGAAAGTGGCAGCGGGCGAAGCCGGCGGCATTACGCAGCACGTCGGTGCGTACCACGTGAAAACGCCGAAGGGTGTGATCACGTTCCTGGATACTCCGGGCCATGCGGCGTTTACCGCCATGCGTGCTCGCGGTGCCAAACTCACTGACATCGTGGTGCTGGTGGTGGCCGCCGATGACGGTGTCATGCCTCAGACGATCGAAGCGATCCAGCACGCCAAGGCAGCGGGCGTACCGTTGATCGTGGCCGTCAACAAGATGGACAAGGCCGATGCCCAACCTGAGCGGGTCAAGCAGGGGCTTATCCAGCACGAAGTGGTGCCCGAGGAATACGGCGGCGAAACCATGTGTATGCCGGTTTCGGCGAAGACTGGCGCCGGTGTCGACGAACTGCTCGACGCCATCCTCCTGCAGTCCGAAGTGATGGAACTCAAGTCGGTCACCGAAGGTCGTGCAGCCGGTACGGTCGTCGAGTCCAGTCTGGACAAGGGTCGTGGCCCGGTCGCAACCGTGCTGGTGCAGCGCGGCACGCTGACGAAGGGTGACTTCATGGTCTGCGGCGTTCAGTACGGCCGCATGCGCGCCATGTTCAACGAAGTGGGGCAGCAGATCACTGACGCTGGCCCGTCGATTCCGGTTGTTGTGCTCGGCTTGTCCGGCGTTCCGGAAGCGGGCGACGATTTCATCGTGGTTGCCGACGAACGCCTGGCCAAGGAAGTGGCCGCACAGCGTGAGCAGAAGAAGCGCGAGACGCGTCTGGTCAAGCAGGGCGCCACGAAGATGGAAGACATGTTCTCGCAGATGGCCAACGGCGATATGCGTGTGCTGAACCTGGTCGTGAAGGCCGACGTGCAGGGTTCGGTGGAAGCACTCCGCGACTCGCTCGTGGGGCTCTCCAACGACAATATCCGCATCAACGTCATCGCCAGCGGCGTGGGTGGCATCACCGAGTCGGACGCCACTCTGGCTGCTGCATCGAAGGCTGTTGTCATCGGCTTCAATGTCCGTGCCGACGCGACCGCCCGAAAGATCATCACCGAGAACGGCCTGGATCTGCGCTACTTCTCGATCATCTACGACGTGATCGACCAGGTGAAGCAGGTTGCGTCCGGCTTGCTCGGCAAGGAAATCCGCGAAGAGATCATCGGCGTGGCGCAGGTTCGCGACGTGTTCCGTTCGTCGAAGTTCGGCCAGATCGCCGGTTGTATGGTCATCGAGGGCAGCGTCAAGCGCAACAAGCCGATCCGCGTACTGCGTGACAACGTGGTCGTGTTCGAAGGTGAACTGGAATCGCTGCGTCGCTTCAAGGAAGTGGTCGAAGACGTGCGCAACGGCATGGAATGCGGTATCGGCGTGAAGCAGTACAACGATGTCCGAGCGGGCGACCAGATCGAGTGCTTCGAGCGCATCGAAGTGGCACGTACGCTGTAAGAAAACCTGAGTCCTGCCATTCACTGGCATGATGTGATGAATGCCGGCCGGGCCTGGTGCCCGGCTCGGCAGTGCCAACCGGAGACCGACATGGGTCACGCCAATTTTTCTAGAACCGACCGCATTTCGGCGCTGGTGCGCCGAGAACTCGGTGAACTGGTGCATTCGGCTGTCCGCGACGGGCTGTTGCCATCGGTGTCGGTCTCCGATGTCGAAGTCACGCGCGACCTGATGCATGCCAACGTGTTCCTGACCGCACTGGTGACCGAACAGGGCCTCGCTGCGGTGAAGGACCTGAACGACAACGCCTGGGAATTCCGCAAGGAACTGGCGCGCCGGATGACCACACGTGTTGTCCCCCCAAGGCGCCGAAGCGTGACCTCAAGCTTGAAACCCTCGCTGGTGTACTGAAGGGTGAGATCCTCGTGCAGAACCACTGCTATCGCAGTGATGAAATGGCCATCCAGCTCGACGTGGCCAAGGAATTCGGCTTCAAGATCACCGCCTTCCACCATGCCACCGAGGCCTATCAGATCGCCGATCTGCTCGCCGAAAACGGCACTTGTGCCGCAATGTGGGCCGACTGGTGGGGCTTCAAGCTGGAAGCCTTCGAAGGCGTGCAGGAAAACATCGCCATCGTCGACCGCGTGAAGAACGGCTGCGCGATCGTCCATTCCGATTCCAGTGAAGGCATTCAGCGACTCAATCAGGAAGCCGCGAAGGCACTGACCCGCGGCAACGCCATGGGCTACGGCATCACGTCCGAACACGCCATCCGCTGGGTGACTTCGAATCCGGCCAAGGCCATGGGCATCCTCGACCAGACCGGCACGGTCGAAGTCGGCAAACGTGCTGACCTGGTGCTGTGGAACCGAGATCCCTTCAGCGTCTACGCACTGCCTGACTCCGTGTACATCGACGGTGCCGAAGTCCATTCGCGCGCCAAAGCCGACCAACAACATGTGTCCGATTTCCTGCTCGGCGCGAAGGTGCAGCCATGATTGCCAGCAAACGTTCTCTCTCTGTCGTCATCACGGCCGCGCTGGTTTTCACCATGGTGTCCGGCCAGGTGCTGGCCGATACGCTGATTCGTAATGCCCGCGTGCATACCGCCAGCACTTCCGGAACGCTGGCCTCGGCCGATGTCCTGATCCGTGACGGTCGAATCGCAGCTGTGGGCAGCAAGATCGAAGCGGGCACTGCCGAAGTGATCGAAGCGGGCGGCAAGCCGCTCACGCCGGGATTGTTTGGTGGCGTCAACGGCCTCGGGGTCGAAGATGTGTCGCTTGAGCAAGTGACGGTCGACCATGCCTACACACCGGCTGCGACGATGCCGGCGGGAGAGATGGAACATCGTCCTGAATTCAATATGGGTGATGCCTACAATCCGGACTCGGTGGTGATTCCTGTCCAACGGGTCGAAGGCGTCACGTTCAACATGGTCAGCCCCAGTTCCATGCCCGGCGGCAGTCTGTTTTCCGGGCTGGGTGGCATGGCGGTGCTTGATGGTCGCGCTTCGCTGTTGCCTGGCTCCAAGGTGTTGTTTGTTGCGCTTGGTTCCGGTGCATCAGCGTTGACCGGCAACTCGCGTGCAGCCCAGATGATGATCCTGCGGCAGGCATTCGACGAAGCGAAGGCATCTCCAGCAGACGGCGGTCTGTTGACCGCCGCCGGTCGGAAGACACTGGCACAGTTCAGTCAGGGCGGGCGGGTGGCGTTCTCGGTCAACCGCGCGGTCGACATCGATCGTGCGGTCGCGTTCGCACGCGAATATGGCCTCAAGCCGATCATCGTCGGTGGTGTCGAAGCGTGGAAAAAGCGCGACATGCTGGCGGCGGCCAAGGTGCCGGTGGTGCTGGATCCGTTGAACAACCTGCCGGGTGATTTCGACTCGATCGGTGCGTCGCTCGAATCGGCAAAATGGCTGCACGAAGCAGGGGTCCCGATTGTGTTCCACCTGAGCGGCGACGCCGCCCACAACGCCCGCAAAGTGCGCCAGGCAGCCGGCAACGCTGTCGCACACGGACTCGACTGGGAAGCCGGGTTGCGCGCGATCACGGTGAATCCGGCTCGCACGTTCGGCGTCAACGACCGTGGCGAAATTGCCGTGGGTCAGTTCGCCGACTTGGTTTTGTGGTCGGGTGACCCGCTGGAAGTGACGAGCCTTGCCGAACAGGTCTGGATCGAGGCCGGGTGCAATCGCGTGAATCGCACCAGACTGCCTTGCGCGACCGTTATCGCAAGCCCTGATTTGTTCCGGAACAAGCGCGCCCCGGCCCGACACAGTCGGTCCGGGGTGTTCTGTTTTGGCGGACAGGATGGCGGCCCATGCCGGGTGCCGGGAACAGGAAATCGCATCAGTAGTACTCGACATCAGTGATTCCAATTGCTTGCTGCGGGCACGCCGTTTGTTCCCGCGCACGTGCAGCTCACAACTGACAGTATTTGCAGGCAATCCGATCCCGATCGACACCTTTTTCATGAGGAATCAAGGCCAGCGAATCCGCTCGGCGGTTGACGCGGATGTCGTTGCACTGTCCACGGTAATCCGTCTGTCCATGCAGCGTGGACAAGACGGTTTTTGTGGACAACTCGCTTGTCCACGAGTATTCTCTGTCCACGAAACATGGACAAATGGCAATTCGTGGACAGACGCCCAACTCGGCCGCGGGATCAAGCCCTGCTGCAGAAGGTGCTCGAGGCGGCGCAACGCCGCTTCGGCCTGCAGGGGGAAGCCATTGCCCAACAGCCACAGGCCCCTGACGAGTGGGCCGACGCCCGGATTCGGCTCGCCCTCGGGGATTGGCAGCAGGACTTCCTGGTCGAGATGAAGACCGGGCTGCGCCCCGCCAACCTGTGGCCAATCGTGAACCGACTGGCCCAACAAAAGGCCAAAGCCCTGCTCGTCGCCGACCATGTCACGCCGACCATGGCCGAAACCCTGCGCGCCCAGAACCTGCAGTTCCTGGATGCTGCCGGCAACGCCTACCTCAAGCAACCGGGCGTCTTCGTCTGGGTGACAGGCGAACGCGCAGAGCACCGATTTGCCGATCCGCGGACACGCGGCCGGGCCTTTGCACCGACCGGACTCAAGGTCTTGCTCACTTTGCTGTGCCGTCCGGAACTGGTCGACCGACCCTACCGGGAAATCGCCGCGATTGCCGGCGTAGCGCACGGCACTGTCGGCTGGATCATGCCCGAGCTGGAGCAACTGGGTTTCATCGGCAACATCAAGGGCAAGCGACGCTTGCTCAACCCCGGCACACTGCTTAAACAGTGGGCTGAAGCCTACTTGCGCGTGCTCCAGCACAGGCTGCGACTTGGGCTTTACTACGCCCCCACGCTCGACTGGTGGGACACAATAGAGCCACGCAAGTACGGACTCACGCTTGGCGGGGAAGCGGCGGCGGGGCGAATCACCGACTACCTGCGCCCGGCGACGGTGACGATGTACGGCGCCAAGGCAGAGCCCCGCTTTCTGGTCGACTACCAGCTGCGGCCAAAGGGTGTGCATGAAGTAGAGATACTGCGCCGCTTCTGGAATTTCGACGAAGATGCCGAGTTGGCGCCGCTGCCGATCATCTACGCCGACCTCGTGCGCACCGGCGATGCCCGCTGCCTGGAAACCGCCGAACTGATCCAGGAGAAGTTCATTGCTCGACTTCAGCAATCGTCCTGACCTGGAATGGCTTGCGGAGCTGCTGCGCGACGCGCAAGCGGCAGCACCGACCGCCGACTTGTTGATCGTTGGCGCGATGGCTCGCGACCTCTGGTACGGATACGCCCATGGCATCCGAATCGAACGGCAGACTTCAGACGTGGACTTCGCCATTGCAGCCGAAAGCTGGGATGCATTCCATGCGCTCCGCAACGAATTGCTCGCCAGTGCGCGGTTTACACCGGGGCGAAACGAGCATCGCGTTGTTCACCGCGCCTCGGGCAGGAAGATCGATCTAATGCCCTTTGGCGGTCTGGAGGACGCAGGGCGTGGCATCGAGTGGCCCCCGCGCGGCGACGTGCGTATGAATGTCTTCGGTTGCATCGAAGCTCGACGCGCCGCGGAACAGGTGCGACTAGCAGGAGGTATCGAGGCATTGCTGGTTTCGCAGCCCGGCCTGATCCTGCTCAAGTTCTTCGCCTTCTCCGATCGCGCGCTGACCCACCCGAAAAAGGATGCCTACGACATCGCTCTGATGCTTGGACACTACCTCGATGCAGGAAACAAAGAGCGCTTCTACGACGAACACGCGGACCTGCTCGAGATCAAGGACTTTGACTATGTGGCGGCGGGCTTCGAACTTGCCGGTCGGGACGTTCGCGAGTTGGTGTTGCGCAACAGCGACGTAGCCGACGAGCTACTGGACACCTTGAACGGCATGCTGGAAAAGGAACTTGATCCGGACGGTGCCAATGCACTTCTTGGACAGGCTCCGCTCGAGCCTGAGAAATTTCGCCTGCAGCTGATCGCTTACCAGCGAGGCTTGTTGACCAAACGCTACGCGTCCTGATCGGAAAGATGCGGGATCGGGATCTTGTCCGTCTCTTGAAGCCGATTAGCGCCTCGCTCCGAGCATTCTTGTGAGCGAAGAAGGGGTGAACCGTTGCTCGCAGCGGACAAGCTCGACGACGTCCGCTTCTGGCCGGAAGCAGCTCTCCGGCTGGTAAGCACCAGCGCCGCGGACAGCATCGTCCGGAACACGTGATTCAACCTCACCGAAATCTGCAGACTGGTCTGTGAACGGCATAGGAAGCCCCTCCAAGGGGGCTGCCTGCCACACCATCGGACATGCGGGGCCGCATCCGGCGGTTCGTGGAGTTAGCGAGCGTGCTGACGGAGGTCATAAAGACCCCAGCCCGTCAGGTGTTTGGTGGTCACAATCATGTTCATGGATTGCCCTGAGGTGGCCCAGTAGCGATTGAGGTTGCCGGCAATGAGACGCGCGGCGCGGTCATTCGGGGTGAGTTGCATTGCTGCTTGGTAGCAGCGCCTCGGGGTTTTCCACTGCTTCAGCAGGATGGCGCGAACGCGGTGACCGATCCAGCCGGCCAGACGCTTCCAGATGGTCTCGTATCGATGATGCGGAAGTAGTTGCTCCAGCCGCGAAGGTAACATCGGCCCAATTCACTAGCGTTGGAGCGTCGCAGCCGCCATGAGCAATCGGAGCGCAAGCGGACGACGAAATCACGATTGCCGCTTCCCTTGGCGATATCGTCAAGGGTCAAATTGCCGATAACAGTGCCGAGTTGATGGCAGCCGTGCCGGATGATCAGCGACTTGGTGACTTTCTCGGCTTCATGGTGGCATTGGAACGCGATAGCCTTGGCGTATGGCGCATTTCAGGACTTTGATCATGCGAGCGCTCTTTCATCGGCTGTTTTTCTTGCTGATCCCTGCACTCGCTGCTTGCAGCGAACAGCAGCAGACCTTGCGCTGGGAAATCATCGACCCGGACAGTGGCAAGGGGATTGAAGGGGTATGGATCAACTTCCTCTGGTATGGCGAATCGACCGCCCGCGGCAATCGACCCTGTGTCGGTGCTGTGTTGGGACGCACCGATTCTAAGGGCGTATTCGAAAGCACCGCGCCGCAAAAAGGTTGGGTCTATGCACAACCGGCGATGATGTTCAAACGTGACTATCAGCCGCTGCAGTTCAAGCTCCATCCCTCGGATGAAAATCTGGTGATTGCGGAAGTCGCGGTTCAAGTTCATGAGCGCAATGCATATCCGGCTTGGTTCGTGCGACTGCGCTCACTGGGTTATGAGTACGTCGACCTCGGTGGCCTGTCAACGACCACCTGGTTCAAGAAGACCTATTCAGCCGAACGCATCAAGGACAAGATGAACCAACTCCCGTTCAAACCCGGTGGCCGTCAGGAGTATTGGGTGAAGCGGCGCACCTTGCCAGAGTACGCCGCTGCACCAGGTGTCGGTGCGATTTGTCCAAAAGAGGGCGCGGTCAAGATCGGCTTTGACGATCAGCGCTTGCTCGACTTGCTTGATCACGAGCGCGCGATGCACGCCTATGACTATCTCTGCGACCCGCAGTGGGACACGATACCCGAGGGCTACTCGCGAACGTATTCTCGGATGTTTGTTTATCAATCGCTTTGGCTATTGCCTGATTCAAACAAAGCATACGAAGAGGCCAAAACTGTGATTCCAGACTACTTGTCGGTGTATCGATCTGCTGACACTGAAGACCGCGCCCTCCGAGTTGATGAGCGAATCGCTTTCTGCAAGTGGCTTGAACCGCAGACGCACCAAAGCTCGGAGCAGTGACATGAAACAGGCACTGTTTCTAATGGCCGTAGTTTGCAGCTTCAGTGTCAGGGCATATGAGGTCGATACGCACGGAAGAATGACCCAAACTTCATACGAACGCTCCATGCTCAAGACCGCCCCAGAAATTCTGGGGCGTCTTTGCTTTGACCGTTTGCTCGATCCCAGTCCGTTTCAGGCACCCTGGCGACAAGACTCCATCGCCAATGGTCTTCTTCCCGGCAAGACTGCCTATACCGACGCGCTGGGATCCTGGTCGGGTTCCGATTTTCCCCCGATCTGCGATTTCGCTGCGCCGAGAACTACGAGAAGCTGGCGATGCCGCCAGATTACTCGGGTCGCATACCTCCACCAAATAGCTTGGGTGTGACCCCGGAACTGCGTTTCGAATCGTGGCTGATGCGCGGGGTCATCCGCGAAGATGACCTTAAGCCCAGCAGCTATGTTTGACTGATTTTTCGACAGACCTAAAGTCGGTTTTATCGGACGTCTACACGACAATGAACTCTTGAAGCGTTAGCAACCCCCGCCGGAAAAATCGGCCGGGCACCAGCCCGGAGCGTCTTGTTTCAGCCACCGATCTGGCGGTCATGCCGGCGGACCGTGCATTTCCGCCAGCCATATGGCGGATTTCGCCATTCCGGCCGGAATGGCGTTTTTCGCCATGTCTTACGCCGAAGCGCCACTCTTTTGTTAGGCTCGACTCCGGGATAGTGGCCTCACCGGGAAATGGTTCCCGGATCGAAAGGAGATTCCCATGCGTACTTTGACCCGTTCCGTGCTGGCCCTTGCCTTGATGTTTGCCGGAGCCGGTTTTGCGCAGGCCCCGACGCAGGCTGCGTTGGCTGAGGCCGCGTTGCTTGATTCCGACACCACTCCGGCGTACGTGGCCGCCAGTCACTATGCCGCCAAGTTCGACCCGGGCCTGAAGTCCCTGCGCTTCATGCCGCTGACTGGCGGTGACTCGATCGTGCCGGTGCCGGCGCAGTGTGAAGGCATCGAGTTGGCCGCAGGAGTTTGGTACGTCGGCCATGGCCAGGACGGTGAGCTGGTCCTGCGTGCGCCGTCTGGCACCGAACTGGCGGCGGATCAGGTGGCGGAAGTCGCCATTGGTGTCTGCGGCGCCGGTAATGCCGACAAGACCCGCTTCAATGTCCCGGCGAGCGCCTGGCAGTTCCTGGCGACCAATGTCGGCGCACTCTACGTAGGCCGCTGATCATGGCGTCGGACCAGGCTTCCGTGAACGTGACTGAGCCGAGGCGGGTCCGCCTCGGCATCCTGGCCATCGACGGCATCATGATGTCGTGTGCTTCGGCGCCGATCGATGCCTTCCGGATTGCCCAAACCGTCGCCGAGATCCGCGACGGCAACAAGGCACCAAAATTCGAAGCGGTGATGATCGGTGCCCGCGGCCAGAAAGAGGTGCAGACCTCTACCGGCCTGACGATCTCCGGCCTCTCGTCCCCGGATCGCGCCCTAGACTATGTGATGGTCCCCGGCATCGGCCTCGGCCAAGCAGACGAAATCGGCAGACGTCTGGCCGACTCCGGTCCGGACGATCGG
>JBEIPT010000097.1:0-10783 GCA_040376895.1 Lysobacteraceae bacterium
AGTTGTCGTTGGCATCCGGGCGACTGTCGTTGTCGTCGTCGGCGTCGCAGGCATCACCGAGTGACTCGTCGTCGTTGTTGAGTTGGTCGAGATTCGCGAGCAGCGGGCAATTGTCGTTCCCATCGATGACCGAGTCGTTGTCGTCGTCGGGATCACAGGCATCACCGGTGTCGTCAGCGTCGGTGTCGAGTTGATTGACGTTGGCCACGGCGGGGCAGTTGTCGGTGAGATCGCCGATGCCATCGATGTCTGCGTCGGGGCCGCAGGCGCGCACCGCGACATCGTCGATCCACCATCCCTGGCTGAACGTGCCTGGATTGCCGCCGAGACGGAATCGCAATTGCACGTTCTGGCCGAGCAGATGGTCGAGGTTGGCCGTCACGGTCTTGAACGTATCGATCTGTCCACAGAACGCGGGACGTGCGCCCATGCCGTTGTCGGCTGCGGTGAGTGCGGTGTAGGGCCCGCCCTCGATCAGGTCGATGCTGCCGATTTCCTCGAATGGACCTCCGTTGGCGGAATACTCCAACGTGCCGCCGTCATTGCAGACGGTGGCGTTCGGGCGTTCGAGCGTATACCGATGTTTGAAGCGCAACTTGAGCGACGATTGCCCGGCGGGCACGACGACCAGCGGCGGCAACAATGCCTGGTCACTGACCAGGCTGTTGGTGCTGCCGAGCCAGCTGTGTGTCGGGCTCGCACTTTGGGTCGTGGTCTGTGCCCATTGGTCCGTGCCCACGGCCGCCAGGTGAGTCCAGCCGTTCACGCCGTTCTCCATCGTGTCGAAGAACAAAGCATTGGCGCCGGTGCCGGCCGGACAGTTGAACGGATCGGCTCTGACGGTGAAACGACGTGTGGTGCCATTCGGGCCATCGCCGCAACTGTTGGTGGCGCGGACACGCCAGTACACCGTTTGTCCGTAGGGCAGTGGCGGGTCGACGACGTAACTCGTTCCGTGGACGACCGTGCTGCGCAGGATGGTCTGGAACAGCGTGTCGCTGGCGATCTCGATTTCATAGGACGAGATGCCGGCTTGTGCTGTCCACGTGAGCGTCGGCGCTGGGAGTTGGTTAACCGCCAGATCGGCGGGGCCCAGCAGGCTGATCGCTGTTGGTGAAGCTTCGAGAACCAGTCGGAGGTCGAGCAGCTTCGACTGGCTGCCGTCATTCGCCTGCACGTTCAGCGTGTGATTGCCCGGGGCGGCATTCGCCGCAAGACTGATCAAGAGCGCATTCGCGGCATTCCCGCTGATCGGATTCGGGGTGATGGCACCACTGATGCCGGCTGGTGGCCCACTGAGCGTGTAGGCGACGGTCGCAACATGGCCATCGAGTGCCGACTGGTTCAGTGGCCAGGCCGGCAGCGTGCGCGCAGGCGTGGCACAGGCGAACCGCGTCAGTTCCGTGCTGTTGAGCAAGAACGTGGCAATACCACAGCCGTCATGACGCATCGTTGCGATCCGCGAGCCCCAGTTCGTGCCGGCCTGGTATTCGCCGGTCAGCCAGAATGTGCAGCCATCGACGGGATCGACGCCCATCTGTGCATAATCGGCCCAGCGTGGGCCGTTGTGGGCGGCACTTCCCGCTTCGACATTGAGGTCAAGGAACGACATGGTCTGCCGGGCTTGGCCGTCCCGTCGGCCCGCAAACCTCAGGCTCGGGAACACGTTCGGCGAGATGCCGGTGGCGTTGTAACCGATGGCCCAGTTACCGGCGCGATCCATGGCACTGGTGCCGATCCAGCGACTGGTGTTGTCGGCTGCGGCCAGTGTGCCTTCCTGGAACAGTACCCACGGTGACGCGACACCCCCGGTCCGGCGCAATTCGAACCAGCGCACTCCGGCGAGGTCGGTGCCGGAACGATCGGTCGCAAAATTGCCGGCAAGTACTTCGATGCCGGGATAGACCCGATAGACGAACCGATTCATGATCGGCTCGCGCACCGAATCGAGTTCTGTTCCGCCTGGCTGGATGATGCCGTCCAGACCGGTCAGTCCACCGAGATCGGCGTCAAACTCGCTTGTCGAGATGCTGACCGGGCCGGACAACGCTGAATTGACCGGAGTCGTGAAGTCGACATTCAGCTCGTACAGTTCGATGAAGTCGCGCGTCGGATCGTTCTGATTGGGCCGATGGGCTTCGTCGTCGACCTGTCGCGCGAACAAGGGTTTTGCGCCGGGTACCGGCGTCAGGTGGCCATCGTGATCGGCGGGCACCAGCAATTGGAACGAGAAGCCCGACAACACCGGAACCGTGAAGCGCTGCGCCACCATGGTCTGGCCAGCCAGCATGCGCGGACGATCGAGCGCCAGCACCGAACGTGTGTTCACGCCATCGTTGATGCCGACGATATAGGTGCCAGGCCAAACGCCGTATTTCGGGTAATCCGGAAAGTCGGGCGTGATGATCTGATACAGCGTCCAGGTTTGCGGCACGGTCGGGTCGGCTTGCGCGCTCACATAAACGCAGATGGCATTGCCGGCGACCACGAACTCGGTCAACAGCCAACGTGATGCCAGTTCATCGAACATCACCACGCCATCGCCCCGGCCATTGGCGCACAGACCGGTGCCAAGCCCTTCCAGATTGAAGGGGCCGGCAACGGCGTTGCCACTGCGGTCATAGATGCGATAGATCGCACCTTGATTGGAATTCACCGACTGGATGAAGTGTGTAGTGCCGATATCGCCACTGGTGTCGGGCGGATCGATGCCGGCATAACCCATCCCCGCAACGTCGAACAAGGGGACGTTGAATACCGACGGCGGGTTGACCGATTCGCGTGCCTGTTGATCGGCGAGTCTGTCACCGGGGGCTGGGGCTTCTCTGGGCGCGACATAGGGTGCCGTCCGCGTGGCGCGGCGCGGAAGGTCGACGATCGGATCTCCAGCGCGCCAGGCGGCGATGACCGGCCGTTGGACGGGATCCAACTGGATTTGCTGCGGCACGATGTTTGCCGACACCCAATCAGCCCGAACGGCCTCGGTCGCCGAGACCCATGCCGGTCCGATCACCGTCGTGAATACAACGGCGGAAAACGGTAGAGAGCGGAGCATTCGACAGGCCATCCCGGGATTATCGCGAATGTGTGTCGGGTTCGTCTGCATGCCGCCAGTATCGGGGATATTCATGGCGCCACATGCGGGGTTGCGCATTGCGGTCGCCCAGCCTCAGCGCGATCAACCCGGCATGTGCGGTATTCAACAAAGGAATCCCCGCGGCCGCGTATCGCTGCCGGGCGTCGATCGCGGGGTGGTTGAATCGATTGCCGAACCCTGCCGAAACCACTGCGATGCGGGGCGCGGTCCACGCGAGAAAGGGCTCGCCGGAGGCATGGCGGCTGCCGTGGTGCGGCACGATCAGTGCAGCCAGGTTGGCGGCTTGAGGTTCGGCCACGAGTCGCGATTCGATATCAAGGCCGATGTCGCCCGGGATCAGCAGTCGCTGGCCACTGGCGTCGATCAGCAGCAGGCATGAGCTGTCGTTGCCGAGGTCTGGGAACCCGTTCGGTGGATGCAGGAACCGGAACGACACATCATTCCATCGCCAGTATTGACCGGCGAGACACCGGGGTGCCGGATCGGCATCAATGCCGACCCGTTGGCGCGTGCCGGGAAAAGCACGCAGGACCGCTTCGCGACCTCCGGCATGATCGTTGTCGAGATGACTCAGCACGAGCACATCGAGCGATCGGACACCGAGGCTGCGGAGTGCTGGCGCGACGGCTGCTTCGCCCAAGTCAAAGCCACCGCGGGTTTTGGCGCCGGTGTCGTACAGAAGTGCGTGGTCACGGGTCTGCACCAGTACTGACAGGCCTTGGCCAACATCCAGGACTGATATTTCGGCTTGGCCTTGCGGGATGTCTACCCGTGCCGGCCAGAACAACGGCAGCAGACAGGCCAGCCCAAGTGCCTTGCCGGGCAGCGGTTTGGGCAGCAGCCACAGCAGAACACCGAGCATCGCCAGAGTGATGTGCAGGGGGCCGGGTTCGGGCAAGTCAATCGACGCCAGGGGCAGGCGCTCGCACCAACCCAGCAATTGCCACAAGCCGGCCAAGATCCAGCCTGCAAGAGCGATCAGCATGGCGCCAGCGGGCGTGGCAGACAGCAGGAGCGCTGCCAGCAGCAGCGGCACGATCACGAATGTCACGACCGGGATCGCGAACAGATTCGCCAGCGGCCCGACCAGACTCGCTTGGTCGAACCAGGCAATGCCAACCGGCAACAGAAACAAGGACGCAGCCCATTGGGCGCGGAGCAACTCGGACCAGACAGACCGGATGGTCTGTTTGTGCACGACCAGGATCAGGCACAACACACCAAGAAAACTCAGCCAGAACCCTGCAGCAAGCGGCGCCAGCGGATCGCACAGCAATGCCAGTACTGCGGCAAACAACAGCAAGTGCAGAGTTCGCAAATGAACACGGAGCAAGGTCGCCAATACCACCACCGCGATCATGATCACGGTACGCAGCACGGGCAACGAAAACGAGGCAAGGCATCCATAACCGATTGCGCCCGACAAGCCGGCGATCGCCATCAGATCCGGGGGGATCAGGCGCAAGGCGAGTTTGGGCCAGGCTCGATAGATGAGGCCGGCGAGCCACGCGAACCCGGCAGCCACGAGGCCGACGTGCATTCCGGAAATGGCCATCAAATGTGTCGTGCCGGTGGTGCGCAGACGCGCCCATGTGGGGTCGTCGATCGACTGCTGGTCACCCACGGCGAGTGCTGCCAGCAGCGCGCCGAGTTCAGTGTCGGGGCTTTCGGTGCGGATCCAGCTGGCAAGGTGCTGGCGCGTACGATCGATGCTGCCATCGATGCCGTCGGGAGCCGCGAATGCGCCTTCGCGGACATAGGCGTTGGCGTCGATCCCCTGGACCAGCGCATGGCGCTCGAAATCGAAACCGCCGGGGTTCACCAATGCATACGGCACGCGCAGGCGCACGATTCCGCGGAAGATACTGCCGGGCACAATCGATTCCCGATGCCCGTACCAACTGACGCGCAATGTGGGGTTTGAATTGTGCCACTCGACGGGCTCACCGGCCGCACGCCATTGCGTCACTTCAACATCGAACCGCCAGGCTTCGGGCTGCTGTTGCGGCAGATCGATCACGCGTGCGGTCACTTCGATGTCGCGGCCTTGTGCGGCCAGCGGCAGACGATCGTCCAAACGCTGTTGTGCGCCTGCCAATGCCCAGCAGGCACCGAGCAGCAAGATGGCGGGAAGCCGTGTCGGCCTCGCCCACAGGCCCAGCGCACCAATTGCCGCAAGCACCAGCAGCCAGAATGGTTCCGGTAGACGTGGAACCAAGTGCGCGGCGCAGACACCGAACACCCAGGCAACCCCAAGGCTGATGCGGCCCGGGGTCATCCGGTCAGCAAGCCGTCCTTCAGTCGCAGGGAACGATCCATCCGCGCAGCGAGATTGTGGTCATGCGTGACAATGACCAACGCCGTTTTCAGCTCGCGTTTCAGCTCAAGCAGCAGTTCGGCGATCTGTTCGGCATTCTGAGCATCCAGATTGCCGGTGGGCTCGTCGGCCAGTACACAAGCGGGATTGCTGACCAGCGCCCGCGCCAC
Source organism: Lysobacteraceae bacterium (assembly GCA_040376895.1). GTDB lineage: Bacteria > Pseudomonadota > Gammaproteobacteria > Xanthomonadales > Ahniellaceae > Ahniella. The sequence continues at coordinate 5,585 of JBEIPT010000097.1, forward strand.
GGCAGCCCGTTGGCGTTCGCCGCCAGACATCTCGCCGGGTTTGTGGTGCATCCGCGAGCCAAGCCCGACCCGCTGCAACAACGCACGTGCCTGAGCGAGTGCCATGGTCGGATCCGTCCGTCGGATCAACAGAGGCATCGCGACGTTTTCTTCGGCGGTGAATTCCGGGAGCAGGTGATGAAACTGGTAGATGAAGCCGAGCTTCCGGTTGCGCAAATCGCCTCGGGCCTTCTCGCCGAGCTTGAGCATGTCGACGCCGGCGATCGACACACTGCCGGCGTCTGGCGTGTCGAGCCCGCCGAGCACATGCAGCAGCGTACTCTTGCCGGATCCCGAAGCACCGACGATCGCCACCGATTCGCCGGCGTGGACCGTCAGGTTCACGTCGTGCAGAACCGGCGTGAGCATGCCGGTATCGCGATAGGCCTTGCCGATGCCGATCCCATGGATGATTGGATCACTCATAACGAAGGGCCTCCGCCGGTCGCGTGCGTGCAGCTTTCCAGGCTGGATAGAGGGTTGCCAGCGTCGACAGCACAAAACTCAAGCCGACAATGCCGAGCACATCGTCGAGGCGTAGATCGGATGGCAGCGCGCTGATGTAGTACACATCTGCCGGCATGAAGTCGAAACCGAACACGGCTTCAAGGCCGTTCATCAGGCGGTCGGCGTTTTCCGCCAGCAAGATGCCGCCGATCGTGCCGATCGTGATGCCGACCAGAGCGATGATCACGCCCTGAATGATGAATACCTGCATCACCGACCCGGGACTCAGGCCAAGCGTTCGCAGAATGGCGATGTCAGCCTGTTTGTCGGTGACCAGCATGACCAGCGACGAGACCAGATTGAACGCCGCAACGGCAACCACGAGTGACATGATCACGAACATGGTGATCTTTTCGGTGTTGAGCGCCTGATACAGATTGCGGTTGTCCTGGGTCCAGTCGCGGACCCGGAAACTGCCACCCAGCCGGTCGCCCAGTTCCCGCGCAATTTCGCGCGACTTGAACAGGTCATCGAGTTTCAGGCGAACGCCAGTGACACCGTCGCCCATTCGGAACAGCTTCTGCGCGTCCTCGACGTGGATGAATGCCATGCCGCGATCGAACTCGGAGACGCCAGCCTCGAATAAGCCGACCACCGTGAAACGCCGCATCTGCGGCAGCAACCCTGCAGGGGTGGCACGAACTTGCGGTGCGTAGACCAGTACGGTGTCGCCGACCGTGGCACCCGACCACGAAGCCAACTCGCGACCGAGAATGATGCCGAACTCACCGGGCCTCAACGCAGCGTATGAGCCTTGTTTGACCTGTTCGCGGATCGACGACACTTCCGGCTCGGCCTGGGGATCGATGCCGCGCACGATCGCGCCACTGACGCGGCCGCCCTGCAGCATGACTTCACGTTCGACGTAAGGCGCGACACCGATGACATGCTGAAGCGACTTGGCAGTCGTGACCGCTTCCGGCCAGTTTTCCAGGGGATCACCACCGAACCCGGCAACGGTGGCATGCGCCACCATGCTGACGGTGCGTGCGCGCAACTCGGTACCGAAGCCGTTGATGACCGACACGATCGTGATCTGGGCGCAGACACCGAGTGCAATGCCCAGCATCGACGCCAGCGAAATGAACGAGATGAAATGATTGCGGCGTTTGGCCCGCGTGTAGCGCAGGCCGATCATCAACTCGAGTGGGCGGATCATGCGGAAGTCCGGGTCAGAGCCCCGGAAGCGACCAGATCGAGCATTCGGCGGATGTCGCCATCCATCGCGCGGTCCCGCGGCATGAAGCTCACGTGTTTGCGGATCAGTTCGAACGCGCGTTGTACGTGCGGACTCGGCTGGTACTCCGCATCACTGGCAAGGGCTTTGCCTAGCGCCGCCACTTCGGCTTCGAATTGGGCGTATTCCGGAGCATCGGCGCGCGGCGCGTTTCGCACTTTGGCCATGAGGGCTTGGGTGTCACCCCGGCGTGCCAGGCGCCGGGCTGCATTGAGCATGTCACGCCGGTACTCCAGTGCCTGAGCGGCGGTGTACAGCTCGAGCGCCAACACATGTTCGAGATCGTCGAGCATCTCCATCACGTGACGGGCTTCGTTGGCGCCCATCGACACGTGGTCTTCGGCATTGGCGCTGGTCGGGATCGAATAGACCGAAGCCGGGTGTGCCCGGGTGGCCAGATCGTTGACGAGTGCTGCGGCGGTGTACTGCACGATCATGAAGCCGGAGTCGGTGGCGTCTTCGTTGCCGATCAGGAACGCCGGCAGACCGTCGTTCGTTGATGGGTCCACCAGTTTCATCAGGCGACGCTCGGAGATGCTCGCCAAGACCGGGATGGCTGCCTTGATGTAGCTCATCGCCAACGCCAACGGCATGCCGTGGAAGTGTCCGGCGGAAATGACCTGGCCTTCGATCTCGCGAGCTTCGCGATCCGGGAACACCAAGGGATTGTCGGTGACCGCATTGAGTTCGATGTCGAACACGCGGCAGGCCTGGTCCCAAGCGTCGCGCACGGCGCCATGCACTTGCGGGCAGCAGCGCAGGCAATAGGCATCTTGCGGTTGGTGTTTTTTCCCGCCCTTGAACGGCAGGAACCGCTTGTAGAAATTTTCGCGGCCATGACGCTGGCTGGGTGGTACGTAGTCCCAGGCGAGATCGAAACGTTCGCGCTGATCCTCCGGATGGGTCCAGGAGTCGGCGAGCCACGGCGAAAAGCGCGGCACCAGGTGATAGGCGATGTCGACCAGCGTGGATCCGGCTGTCAGCGCATTGATGGCCTTGGCGGTATGTACCTGGCCCGGGTGCGGGCGCAACTGGTGGACGTCGTCGACGAACGCGCCACTGCGCCCTGCGAATGCCTCGAGGGTCATCGCGGCCGACAACTCGGCGAGTTCGAGCAACTGCTGCAGGCGATTCAGCGCCAGCGCACCCGTTGCCAGCATCTGCGTGGTGCCGTTGTTCAGCGCCAGACCTTCCTTGAACGACAGGCGGACCGGTTGCAGACCCACTGCCGCGAGCGCGTCGCGGCCCGGCATGCGGACACCTTCGATGAATGCCTCGCCTTCGCCGAGCAGCACCGTGGCCAAATGCGACAGCGGAGCCAGATCGCCGCTGGCGCCCACTGAGCCCTTGCGTGGAATGACTGGCACCACACCACGGTTCAGTAGTTCGGTCAGCGCTTCGAGTGTGCTGACCCGAATGCCGGAGTGCCCGCGCAACAAGGTATTGATGCGGATGCCGAGCATCGCGCGCACAACCGGCTCCGGGAACGGTTCGCCCACACAGACGGCATGGGTGATGACCAGATTGTGCTGAAGCTCTTCGAGCAGATCGAGTTCGTTGTGCTCGGGATTGCCGCCAGGCAGACCATCACGAGCACGATGGGCACCCAACAGTTTGTCGGCATTGCTGCCGAAACCCGTGGTGACGCCATAGATGGGCTCTTGCCGACGGACTTGTTCGGCCAGGAACGCCGCAGCATGTGCCACACGCGTCAAGGCCGCTGGCGCCAACCGCACCCGGGCGCCTTCGGCCAGCGCCTGCACACCGGCGCGGTCGAGGCTGAGGCCGTCGAGTTCGATCAGGTTCATGGTGTTTTCACCTTCGGCATGGCTTCCGATTGTTCTATTTCCACACGCAGCGTGCGCGTCAATTCTGCGCGCTCGACTTCGAACTGTTCCTGACGCCACATGTCCTTGATGGCGACCACACCCTTGGCTTTCTCGTCGGTGCCCAGCATCAGAACGAATCGGATGCCGGCGCGGTCGGCGTATTGGAACTGCTTGCCGAGTTTCTTCGGCTCCAGCTGCACTTCGGTATTGATGCCGGCGGCGCGGAGTTGTCCGGCCAGTTCCAGATACAGCGGCAAGTCGGCCTCATCGAGCATGGCAACCATGGCCTGGACCGAACTGCGCGCCGTGGCGATCAGGCCGGCTTCGCGCAGTTGATAGAACAGACGCGTGGCACCGATCGACACGCCGACGCCGGGCAAACGGGACTTGGTGTAGTGCGACGCGAGGTTTTCGTACCGGCCGCCGGAACACACCGAGCCAATTTCCGGGTGTGCAGTCAGGATCGTTTCGAACACCGTACCGGTGTAGTAATCGAGGCCACGTGCGATCGAAAAATTGAGCAGGTAAAAAGCTTCCGGTACACCCAACGCCTTCAGCAGCGTCAACACCTCGCGCATCTCCGTAATGCCTGCTTCGAGCGTTGTGTTGCCGCCGCCGAGGGCATCGAGCATGGCGAGCGCCGAATCGTGCGAAGTGGACCGTTGGGCCACAAAAGCCATGATCGCATCGGCCTGATCGGCCGGCAGCGAGAACGGTTCGGCAAGCAATGTCTGGCGTACGGCCGGCGCACCACGTTTGTCGATCTTGTCGACTTCGCGCAGCACCAGCATTTGCTGCTCACCATCGGCTACGCCGAGTCGCTCGAAGAAGCCTCGCAGGATCTTGCGGTTGTTCAACTGCAGCGTGAAGGCGCCGACATTCAACTCGCGGAAGATCGAGTGGATCACCGCCGGCAGTTCGGCGTCGTAACGGACCGACAGTTGATCCTTGCCGATGACGTCGATGTCGCATTGGTAGAATTCGCGGAAGCGTCCACGCTGTGCCGATTCGCCACGGTAGACACGCTGCATCTGGTAGCGACGGAACGGGAAGCTCAAGTCATGTTCGTGCTCGGCGACATATCGCGCCAGCGGCACGGTCAGGTCGAAGCGCAACGCCAGGGTCGGGTCATCACCCTTCTGCAGACTTCCGGTCGACTGCACGAAGTAGACCTGGCGCTCTGTCTCGCCACCGGATTTCGTCAGCAGGACGTCAGTGAACTCGATGGCCGGGGTTTCGATCGGCAAGAAGCCGAAGCGTTCGAAGTTGCGGCGGATCGTCTCCATCATGGACTGGAAGGCGATCTGGTCCAGCGGCAACAATTCCATCACGCCAGGCATGGTGCGGGCTTTGGCTAGGCTCACGGTAGGCTCCAGAAAATCAGCCGCTTAGGGTACCCGCACGGCCTGCCACTGCGCGTTAGCGAAGTGGCAGGCCTTGCTGGTGCTTCGCTGGCGCGAAGCGACAGTGTCTGCCTAAACCCCTCCCAACCCTCCCCGAACATCGGGGAGGGCTTGGACCGAGGCGATCTCTTGCCTTCTCCCGCATCGCGGGAGAAGGTGGCCGAAGGCCGGAGGAGGGCCAGAC